>CBDVEP010000068.1:0-15912 GCA_965373035.1 uncultured bacterium | reverse complement strand
AGGTGAACCATCTATTAAACAAAAAAGAAATAATAATGTATTAATATTCAAGTTTGATTCAGAAATCCCTCCTGTTCTTTCTTTAAAATTAAAAATTGAGATAAATTGTAGAGAGCATTTTTCAGTATATAAAACAGAAAAAAAGATATTTAGAATAAACTCCAGATGGATTTCTGGAGAATGCAATATAATAACATATAATTTAAATGAATTACTCGGCACTAAAATAAGAGCCTTGTATCAAAGAAAAAAAGGTAGAGATTTATTTGATATATGGTATATTTTAAAAAATCATAATATAGATATAGAAAAAGCAATAAATGCCTTTCAAAAATATATGGATTTTGTAGATTGCAAGGTATCAAAAAAGCAATATCAAAATAATGTTAAGGAGAAATTGCCTCATCCTGATTTTAGAAATGATATAAACGGATTGCTCCGGTCTGATATTGAATATAACATAGAGAAAGCATGGGAATTTGTCAATAATCAGTTAATAGATAAATTAAAGTAAGAGTACATGAATGCCTGAACCTAAAAAATTAATAGAAGCAATTTTTTTTGTTAAAGAGATATCTGCTGAGAGTGGTAAATATTCATTTAACCAGTTCGTTGGTTCGGGTTTTATAACCTTAAACCATAAATAGAGGTTCGAGTTATGAAACTCGAACCAGCAATGGACAACAATGGAATAAAGGTTCGGGTTATGAAACCCGAAATAGCAATAATCAAGTCCCTACAAAAGCCTTAATCAGCATATTAATTTTTATAGAAATTTTTTCAAGCTGTCAAAGTCAAGCAAAATTGCTATAATTACAATGAATCAATAAATATATCCTGGAATTGGGGTTTTGTTGCTAATTCTACAAATGTAATATTTTTAGAAAATTTTTCCATTTCTTTGAAAAAAGGTGGGGACGGTTGGTGACTTTGTGACATTATATAAAAAAGGAGATTGGATTGAAGAGAATAATTAAAATAATTTTTGTAATATTAAGTCTGAAACAAGATAATAGGAGTTGATAATTATGATGAATGATATATATGAACTATTTAAAACAAAAGAAAATGTGCCGTGTTTCAACTTTCAACTATGCAGTTTTCTCAGGAAGCTTGATTATTGGGTTTAAACCGAAAATACTATATTAAGTAAAAAGCAAAGACCCAATACCCGTGATGCTTGTCTGCGAATGAAGGTATATCAAATTTATACCTGAAATATATTAATTATTATTGAAAGAGGAATGGAACAATAAATCATCATTAGCTGAAGAAACTAAAGTAGGAACCTTATGAAGAATGGCCAATAAATTTTTATAATTTTAAATTTTTCAGAAAATCAAATGCTTTATATATTTGTATGCCTTTTTCTTCTCTTTCTTGTCTTAAATGATGAACAAGTTGTATCCCGGGAATGTTATATTTTTCATGAAATTTAATAAGGGCTTTACTTAAGGTTTTATCAGCAAATTTTACTTCAATCATTTTTATTGGATTATTGTCAATAACAATACAGAAATCTACTTCTTCACCATCTTTTGTACGGAAATATTTTAGTTCTGCATATTTACCTTCATAGTCATTAATTGCATATACATGTTTTAAAAGTGATACAGCAATAAAATTTTCAAACTTGATTCCTTTATCTCCTTTTACCATTCCTGTATCAAAAAAATAAATTTTTGGTTCTTTTATTAATGACCTTGCAATATTTTTTGAATAAGGTGTAATACGAAAAATTATATATAATGACTCAAATATTTGTATATATTTTTTAACAGTGTTTGGCGCTATACCAACATCTTCTGCAATAGAATTATAAGAAACAGGGGATCCTACACGATTCCTTAATAATTCTAAAACTAATTGAATAGCCCTAAAATCATGTATTTTTTCAAAATCAAGTACATCAGTGCGAATTAATCCATCTATATACTGCATTCTCCACCTATCAGAATCAGCAATATTATCTGCTAAAAAAGGTTCGGGAAATCCCCCTCTTTCTAAAAATTTTTCTATTGTTGTTGGATATATATCTGAAATTTCAGCAAGACTGAATGGAAGTAACCTATGTCTAAAATATCTGCCGGCTAAAGAATCACCAGTCTGTCTTAAAAATTCCATTCTGGCACTACCTGTTACAATAATTTTTTGGAAGTCTGGTTTAGTGTCAAAAACACCTTTAATATAATTTTTCCATTTAGGCATTTTATGTAATTCATCAAATATTAAAAGTTCATTATTATTTAACCATGCTTCATTTTTAATTATATTTCTATCTTCTAACCGATCATAATTTAAATAAACAGTATTATTATATGATTGAGCAATATTTTTTGCCAACCATGTTTTTCCTACTTGTCTTGGTCCAGTAATAAAAACCATCTTTTTTTTTAAATCATTTAAAATATATTTTTTTTGTTTACGCAGCATATAAGACTATTATAACATCTTTTGCAAAAAAGTCAAGACTTTTTTGCAAAATAATGCAAATTGGTCAGAAAAAAGCACGGATTTATTAAAAAAATCGTATAACAAAAAAGGTGGGGACGGTAAATAATGTCAAGTGTGAAGACCTGACCCCTTATATGAAAAAATGGATAATTATTTTAATCTGTTTCCTTCTCGGAACTGGTGGTATGATCCGGGCAGGGGATTTAAACTAATCTGTGTTTTGGAGGGAAGGAGAAGAATATCCTTTTTATCACAGCACACAGTATGCTGTATTCTATTAAAATGAAGGTAAAGGGAGCAAGATAAAGTAAAGTTGTTATAATGACAATGAATCAATAAATATGTCCTGGAATTGGGGTTTTGTTGCTATTTCAACGAATTTAATATTTTTGGAAAGTTTTTCCATTTTTTTGAGAACATTCTTGTTTAATAATGAATGTTGTGCTCCGGTAAGTGAACCATTGCCAATAAATTTATATTTTTTAATTTTAAGGAGAGGAAGAAAATTTAGGCGTAGTGTATTTTTAATATTTAAATAATTTCCAAAAGCACCTGATATATAAACTTTATCTATATCTTTTTCCTTTATATTGTTTTCTTGAAGTAATAATGAGATGCCTGCTTTTATGGCCCCTTTTGCAAGTTGGAATTCTCTTATATCCTTTTGAGTAATGTAAATTTTTCTTTTATATAAATTTATAACCAGGTTGTTGTTTATTTTAAATGTATAGTCTGAATCTTTATTGATTCTTCCATCAGTAGTGATAACATTTAATTTTCGGAATAATGAAATAGCATCAATTAATCCTGTGCCGCATATTCCAACAGGATTCTCCCCCCCAAGTGTTTTTATTTCAATTTTTTTGTCTTTTTTTATCTTAGCAGCATAAATTGCTCCTTTTTGTGCACCCATTCCAAATTTAATTTTACCGCCTTCAAAAGCAGGCCCTGCAGCTGTGGAAGTGCAAAATAGTTTACCCTTATTATTTAATACTATTTCACCATTTGTCCCTATATCTATAAGCAGTTCAATTTTTTTATTGTTAAGAGATGCTGAATAAATATCCGAAACAATGTCACCTCCAATAAAACTAGCTATGTTGGGTATAATGTATATTAGTCCCTTTTTATTAATATTTAAATTCAAATGACTGTTTTTTATACATCCGAAATTTTGAACCGGAGCATTAAAAGGATATTTGGAAAATTTTTTTAAGGAATATCCCATAAAAGTATGATTCATAACAGCATTTGATGAAATAGTTACTTTATAAATATCATTACCATTTATTTTATATTCCTGTTTTAATTTCTCTATCATCTCATTTATAGTATAAATAAGAATTTTCTGAATTTTTTTATGATTATTTTTATGGCTTAATGTGTAAGTAATTCTTGAAATAATATCAATACCATACTTTTGTTGTTTATTTATACTTGAAATAGTAGTAATTATTTTTCCAGATAAAAGGTCTAAAATGGAGAGAACAATAGTTGTTGTTCCAATGTCAATTGCCAGTCCAAATCTCTTATACCTCTTCAACATTAAAAATTACCTGATTTCCGCCAAGCATTTCAGCCTGTGTAAGATTCTTCTGCGCATTTTGTAATAAAACATCATAATATTTACCATTGTATGGGAAAGTACTGATACCAATTGATAATTTTATTTCTCCATCTACAATATGCTGCTTATTAACTGTTGGTAAGAGATTTAATGTTCTTTCACCAACTGTATTAGCCCCTTTAATACCTGTTTCAGGTAGTAAAAAAATTAAAGCATCCTGACTATAACGTCCTATAATATCCATATCTCTTAATAAATATTTTGATAATATCTTTACTTGTTTTAAAATTTTATATGATTTTTCTTTAAAATGAGCAGTATTACTAATTTTAATAATAATCAAAGAAAATTTACTTTTATATCTTAAAGAACGCTTAATTTCATTATCAACTAAGTTTTTAAAATGCTCCATAATTACAGAATTAGTTTCCTTTTCAATGATTAATGATTCGAATAATTGAATTGTTTTACGATAAGTTTCTTTAAGAAGTGTTTCATTTATGTTACTACTTTCAAGTACTTTTAAAAAATCTGAAATTTTATTCTGTAAATTCAGTTTCTTATGTGTTTTTAAATTTTTAATTTTAGTTTTAGATCCAAAAGAGAAAATAATAATATTTAATATTAAAGACAATAACAATAAAAAATAAGTTATATAAGCAGTACTGCTTGTTTTCATATTATTAAATAATAAAATAGAAATTATTACAAGTATGATAATATTAAAAATTAAATATATTTTTTTCATGGTATTTACCCCTTACAATAAATTTAATAATAATTTTTTTGATTTTTTCATTATATCATTTAAAAGGGAACAATTTTTTCCACCTGCTTGCGCACGATCGTCTCTCCCACCTCCGGATCAATTAAAAAACAGAGAGATTTTATTAATTATATGATTAGCTTTAATACCTTTTTTTATTAAATTTTTTGTAAGTAACAATAAAACAGAAAATTTATCTTCATCTTTATTGCTGTTAAAAAAAAGAATAATTCCGTTTTTTATTTGTTTTAATAAGTTATCTCCAATAGTACTGATTAACTTGTTATTTTCATTTTCAAAAATATGCAGAATTAATCTGGATTTATTTTTTTCCATTGCAGAATTGATTAACTGTGATATAATATCATTAACATTGTTAAATTTTTTTGAATTTAATTTTTTTTCAGATTCTTTATTTTCATTAAGTAGTTGCTCAACCCTCGAGACTATATCCTTATCTGAAACTTTTAATATATTTTTAATGTTGTCCTGGTTTCTTCTTACTTTCTGTATATAATTCAAAGCATTAGTTCCTGTTAATGCTTCTATTCTTCTGATTCCTGAAGCAATGGACATTTCAGATAAAATAAGGAATATGCCGATCTCTCCTGTAGAATTAATATGGGTACCACCGCATAATTCTGTACTAAAATTATCAATTTTTATAACGCGTACTTTTTCACCATATTTTTCTTCAAAAATAGCCATTGCCCCCATTTTTATAGCATCTTCTTTATCTTTAATAATTTTCTCTACTTTAATATTATTTTGAATAACAGAACTGACCATTTTTTCAATTTCATCTAATTGTTCTTTTTTTATAGCTTCGTAATGCCTGAAATCAAACCTCAATCTTTCAGGAGATACAAAAGAACCGGCCTGAACAATATGATCACCTACAACCTTTCTTAAGGCAGAATGAAGTAAATGTGTAGCAGTGTGGTTTCTCATAGTAGAAGTTCTTTGTTTATTATTTACCCTGGTAATAACTTTATCATTTATTTTTATATGACCATAATTTAATGTACCAAAATGTAATATATAATTAGCATATTTTTGGGTATCCATAACCTGAAATTCAAATTCCTGATTAAAAATAGTTCCCTGATCTCCAACCTGACCTCCTGCTTCAGCATAAAAAGGTGATTTTTCCAGTAAAAGGGCTAATGTTGTATTATTGTTAGAATTATATTTTTCTATTATTTTATCCTGATCAATTATCGCCAGGATTTTATTTTCAAGTTCTGTTGTTTCATAACCACAAAATAAAGTTGAAGGATAATTTAAGAGTTTTTGAGATATAATATCTATATTAAGTAATTTTTTATCTGACTCCCAGCTTTGCCTGCCTCTTTCTTTTTGCTCTTTCATTAAGGTCTGAAATCCGAATTCATCAATTTTAAGGTCATTTTCTTTTGCAATTTCTTTGGTGATATCTACTGGAAATCCAAAGCAATCATATAAGTTGAATATTTCCTTACCAGATATGATAATTTTTTTGGATTTTTTTAAGTGCTTAATTATATTGTTCAGTTGGTTTAAACCTTTATCAAGTGTTGTTAAAAATTTTTCTTCTTCAATACGTATAAATTTTTTTATATTATTTTTTTTTTCGCGTAAATCTTTATAAGAATTGTCCATTATATCAATAACAGTATGCACCAGTCTATATAATATGGGTTCTGAAATATCCAATTTTTTTAAATGACGCAGGGCTCTCCGTAATATTTTACGTAGTACATATCCTCTTCCTTCATTTGAAAAATGACAACCATCAGCAATGGCAAAAGTAAGTGTTCGAATGTGATCAGCAATTATCTGGAAAGAAATTTCATTAGATTTGTATTTTTTATCAGATAAATTTTCAAGTTCATGAATAAGCGGCATAAATAAATCAGTATGATAATTTGACTTTTTTCCCTGAATAATGGCAAGTAATCGTTCAAATCCCATTCCTGTATCAACATTTTTCTTTTTTAAAGGCGTAAGGTCTCCCTTAACATTTCTATAAAATTCCATAAATACAAGATTCCATAATTCTATATATTCTTCATCCAGGATTTTTTTTGTTATTTTTTTATTTTTTTTATTGTCATTATTTTTTTTATTATAATGGATTTCTGTACAGAATCCACATGGACCAATTTCTCCCATGCTCCAGAAATTTTCTTCATCTCCTTTATCAATGTTACCAAGACGAACAATTTTTTTCTCTGGGATTTTAATCACATTTTTCCATATTTTAAAAGATTCGTTATCATCATTGTAAATAGAAACAGCAAGATGTATTTCAGGCAATTTACAAATTTTTGTTATAAATTCCCATGACCATTGAATAGCTTCTTCTTTATAGTAATCTCCAAAAGACCAGTTCCCAAGCATTTCAAAAAAAGTATGGTGAGTTCCATCAAAGCCAACAATTTCAAAGTCATTATGTTTTCCACTAACACGAATACATTTCTGTATAGATGCAGCACGATTATAACTTCTTGTTTCATTTCCCGAAAGGACTTCTTTAAATTGATTCATGCCGGCATTTGTAAACATTAATGAAGGGTCATTATAAGGGATAACTGGTGAACTTGCAACAATTTTATGTTTTTTTGTTTTAAAAAATTCTAAAAATTTATTTCGTAATTCATTATGATTCATCAACATCTCCAGAAGGATATTAGTATTTCAATATAATTTGATGACATTTAATGTCAACAATAATTACAATAAAACAGAATAGCCAGTATGGTTTTACTGTCCTTGATTTTATTTTTTTTTATTAAATTAAGAATTTTATTAAGCGGCAGGATATGAATTTTAATAATTTCATCTTCATCTGGTTTATAAAAGCCTTTTTGTAATCCTTTTGCCATGAAAAGATGTAGTTTTTCTGTACTGTATGATACAGCAGGGAAATATTCACATAACTTAATAAGTCTTCCTGCTTTATATCCTGTTTCTTCTTCCAGCTCCCGTTTAGCACATTGTAATATTGTCTCATTATCGTCTTTTTTACCGGCTGGAATTTCCAAAGAATAAAGATTATTTACATAACGATATTGTTCTACCAGTATAATTTTTCCATCATCAGTTATGGGAATAATACCGGCTGCATCAGGAAAATATACATATTCCCGAACAGATTTAATTTTATTGTTAATAAGGATATCATCTTTAAAAAAATTTAATACTTTCCCTGAGTATATTTTTGTAGATTTTATTTTTTTTAAATTTATTTTAGACATTAGAGTGCCTCTATCTTTATTAAAACAGACTGATTAATAAAAAAGGAATAAAAATCTTTTTCTAAATGGGTTAAATTCATAGTTTTTTCAATTTTTTTATTGATATTTGTATTGTTGGAACTAATCTTTAATCTTTGATCTTTAATTATATTATAAAGAGAATCAGAAAAATTAATCTGCATATTAAAAGTATTATTTGAAAGAAACTGAATATTAAATTGATAATTGTTTTTATTAAATTCCCCTTCACCACGGATTTCTTTTAATAACAGACTTTTTTTACCTCGTAGTATTGGGATAGGAACAGGATTAAAATTATTTAAATTAACTGCCTCAAGCAGTTCAAAACCTTTATTTTTAAGTTTTATACTGATTTTAGTCAGGTTAAAATTAATTTTTTTCTTTTTATATTCTTTATCTACAAAATTAAGTGCTTTATATAACAAATTTTGACTTATTTTTTTTAATTTAGATTTATAAAGAATGTTAATCTCATTTATTAAATTTTTATATATTTTAATGCAATAAGGACAATTAAACATGTGATTTTCAAATTTCTTTTTCTGATTTTCTGTGAATTTATTTTATAAATAAGCTGCCATTAATTGAGGTTTAAAATTTTTACATGGTTTTTTAGTATTAATAAGTAAGGAACGAAAATATTTATTCAATATCTCTTCAATAATTTCCTTTTTTTCATTTACTAATCGTCTCATAATAATCACTCCCTCTTAGTATTTAAGGTTTATAAATTTATCCTTTAGTCTAATATATAAATCTTGTTTTATTTTATTTAGTCTGTAATATATCTCGTTTTTATTACTATTTAAAAGAGCTGCAATAGATAAAATGTCAAAGTTTTCTAAATGTCGAAACAATGTTTTTTTTAAACTAAGCAGCTCATTAGTATATTTATCAATTTTGGTTTTGAAATTTTCTTCTTTTTTATTAGAATTAAATTTTTCCTTTAATTTAAAAATTCTATATTGAAGAATAGATATCTGTTTTGTTAATTGAAACTGTAAATTAAATTTTTTATTATTATTAAGAAATTGATTGATTAACTTTATATTTTCTCCACAAGTCCTTTTATTATAATTTGAAATCTGTTTTAACAGTTTTTTATCAATTGTAAAATATAACAATTTAATAAGCAGAAAATCAAAACTTTTTAGACTATCAATATATTCTGAAACAGTTGATTTAATATTATCCTCTTCTTTTTTATTATAGGATTCTGTAATAGCTAATTCAGTAAAAATAGAATCATTATTTAATGATAGAGTAGGGTTATTATTTTTCTTTTTATTAGCTTTAGAGTTTAACCAGTTTATACATTGAGATTTTAACACAATATTAAACCATGTATTAAAAGCAGAAAGTTCCGGATTATATTTTTTTATTAAGTTCTCCAGTCTTTCAATTAAATATATATAAAAATCACTGCAGTCATCCATGCCTTTATGAAAGACAAGTAATGGATAATTATAAATCATATCGCTTACACCTTTAATGATTTGTTTTAATGTCTCTTTATCAGATGTTTTCTGAAATTGTAAAACTAAATTGCTTACTTTTTCTTCTATTCTCATAACTTATATACAAATTTTTTATCTTCTTTTTTTAAGATTTTTAAAATATTTTTCCATTGGATTACCATACAGTCTAAATAGCATGGGATAGAATTTTAATTCATCATTAAAGGAATTAATAATTAATTTATAAGCTTTACTTATTTCCATACCACTGGAAAGATGGTTATAGAAATCACAGAAGAATAAAGGCTGTTTTTCCCATATTTCTGTGAAAGGAAGTAATATATTCTTACAGCCTGATTGAAAAATTATTTTCAAGCCATTATGTATATGGTCTAAATACTTAAAATCAAAACAGGAATTAAAGGTTATCATATCAGGAACATTAAGGCACTGGGAGAAATCTGAAAAGTAAAATATATCAGTATCATTTATTTTAAGTCCATATTCTTTTCTTTTTTTATTATATACAGAATGTCCTGAAAAGTGAACAATATAGCTGTTTTCTAATAATTTTATAAATTCAGTAAATTTAAATGATTTTTTATAGATTTCATAATTCCTGTTTTTTAACTTTTTATTAATATTTTTTATTTCATCTTCTCGATCCAGAGGTGCCCTTTTATATTTAGGATATATAAATTTTATATTTGTATTAAAGTTAAATTTATTTTTTAATTTTATATCGTTTATTTCAATAATCCGGCTTGTATAAAAATTATTGTTTTTAAAAAGAGATATTACTTCAAAAGGTATTTTTGATAATTTTTTATCAGTTTTTATGCTGATAAATCTATTTGATAATCTGTTTAATATTGTAAAATTACTAAAAAAAGTGTTATGTATTCTTAATTGAAGTTCCTGGAATTCATGAATATTATTATGATTTATAATTTTTTGAAGTAATTGTTCTAAAAATTTATGTAATGTTTTAAAAGTTTTATCATTATATTTTATAATTTTTTTAATATTCAAAGGAGTAGGGTGGTTTTGGATATAATCTATTTCTATATTATTGTCTTTAGTATTAAAAAAAAGATAATCTGTTATTGTTTGCTGGAAATTTTTTTGTTCTAATAATTGGATTATTTTATTAAATTTATTATTGTTGAGTTTAATATATGCTGATTGATTAAATTTAAATTTTATGTTGTTATATTGAAGATCATTTTTATCCAGTCTTCTTCTATATTTTACAAGTGGTATAAAAGTATAATGATCCTTTTTTTTATGTTTAAAAATTTTTTTTAAATTGTAAAGACCTGCAAGCCTTGAAATATTATTCCAATATATTAAAAATAAATCATTAGATTTAAAATGAAGAATATTACTATTAATAAAATTTTGTTTGTATTCCTGTTTTATTACATAGTAACTCAATAGCTTTTGTCCCTTTTATAGATACTCTTTTAGAAATAAAAAAATATTTCATGCAATTAGTAAGCTTTGAAAAATTAAACCCTTGTAATGTTGCAGCTTCCACACATAGGACAATGTACATTTGAATCATCAACAAACCAACGATCTGTTCCGGTTCTGTCTTGATCTGATAAAGAAGCTTTTCTTTTTGTTTTCCATCTGTAGTCACAATCTTCACACTTATATTCAATAGGAAAAAAATGAATTTCTTCCTCTGCTGGTTCTTCTGCTACTTCTTCTTTTGCTTCTGCTTCTTCCTCTTCTTCCTCTTTCTTTGACTTAATCAATGTTTCATCTTCATCTTTATCTTCATTCTCATAGTCATGCAATGACATAGTAATTCTCCTGTCTTTTAGTTTATATTTTAAATTACATAAAATAAATTTAATGTCAATAAAAAAAAATTAGTTTATAATTTATAATCATATATACGATATGTTTTAGAAACTTTAGCTCCCATAAATTCAATTCCACGATTCATCAGGACATTATCCTCAAGAATCCATGAAAGTTCTCCCCATTCAATACCCAGTTCCTGTCCTGTTTTAAGTGATTTATAATAAAAGGCACCCTCAATTCCTTTCTTACGGAATTTATCAAGTACACCTAATATAACAAATCGTACAGTCTTTATTTTTTTAGCATAATATAATAATTTGAAAATTCCAAAAGGAAATAATCTTCCATTGATTTTAATCAATGCTTCATTTGCATTAGGAACACATAATGAAAAACCTGCCGGTTCTCCATTTACTTCAGCAATTAAAACTAATTTGGGCTGTACAATAGCTTTTAAGTCTGCAGCAAGATGGTCGAATTCTTCATCTGTTGCAGGGACAAACCCCCAGTTCTTCTCCCATGCACCATTATATATTGATTTAATCATTCTAACTTCTTCTTTAAATTTTTTCATGTTTACAGACCGTATCACTATATCTTTCCTGTTCAGCACGCGTTCAGTTATTTTTTGTACTCTTTCAGGCATGATGGTTCCTTGAGCAGACATTTTATAAGCATATAGGTCTTTTAATTTTTTAAAACCATACTGTTCCAGTAAATCTTTATAATAAGGCGGATTATAGGTCATTAAAACCATTGGCGGCATATCATAATTATCAATTAATAAACCCCATGGGTCATTTGATGAAAAGTTTGCGGGGCCTCTTAATGTATCCATCCCTTTATCTTTAACCCATTGGCATGCTTTATCCAGTAATGCTTTGGCTGCTTCAAAATTATTAATAACCTCAAAAAATCCAAAAAAACCTGTTTTTTCATTCCATGCTTTATTATGATTATTATTTAGAATAGCCACAATACGACCAACAATTTTATTATTTTTAAAAGCTAAGAAAGGCTGTACTTGTGAATGATGGTGAAAAGGATTTTTTTTTGGATTAAACATAGTTTTCATATCCATAATAAGAGGTGGAACCCAGTTTTTATTTCCTTTATATATTTCCCATTCAAACATAATAAATTTTTTAAGAACTTTTTTTGAAGATAAATCAAAAGGTTTGATTTCAACCATTATTTACTCCTTCGTATTTTCTTTTCAATTTTTTTAATTTTTATTAACATTTTTCGGGCTTCTCTGCCATATTTAGATTTTTTATCAAGAGAAATTACTTTATACAGCATTTTTTTAGTATCCTGTATTCGCTGTTCTGCATAATAAAATTTTGCTTTTTTAAGATAAAATTTTTGATCCTGTATGACATCTTTTTTTGTTCTGACAATTTCATCATCTTCATCATCTGATATTTCTTCTTTTCCTTTCCTGGAATAAAACAGGTTATGAAATTTGTGATAATAAGATATTGTCAATGTTGTGAATTTTTTTCTGGATTTATCCCAATGAGATGCAAGATAGATATTTTCAAGGTTATAATTAAAATTATATCCAATTCCAGGGATAAAATAATTTTTCTGTAAACTGCTAAGAATATATAGCCCTTTAATAAGATTAATATCTAATGTGAAGCTGAAATCATTAATTTCAGAAAAGTCTTTATTTATTACAATCCCCATAGTAAATTTCATATAATCTGTTACATCAAAATATAACCCTGGTATAAAAACATTGGGGGCAGAAATATCATCCTGTATATTTTTTATACTTATTCCCATATCACACCATTCAAAAATCCTGAATAATAAACCTATGTCATAATCATTATATTTTTTTTCTCCTCCTGTAATATCAGAAGTAATAACATATTTATAAGTAATTCCATATTTTATAAACCGCTGTAATGTCCCTCCTATAGCAATAAGATAATTTTGATTTTCATCAATTTTTTCTGCTCCTAATCCTAAATTAACAGAAGTCCAGTAATATTTACTAAATAAGGGAAAACGTGTCAGATAATAACCAATGTAAAATGAATTAAAAGTAAATTTTTTACTTGTTGTAATGGCAAACTCTGATAGAGTTTTAGACAAATGAAAAAGAGTAGCAGGATTATAATGTAATCCTGAAATGTCATCTCCTAGTGCTGAAAATCCGTATTTATGAATTTCATTACGGGCAGAATTGGAATAAAGATTATTAAATATGAAAATTAAAAATAATATAATTACACTTTTTTTAACCATAACTGACTTTATTCCTCCCTGTTTCTTTTGAATGATATAGAGCTTTGTCAGCTCTTTCAATTAATTCTTTAGGACTAATATTAGAATTTCCAGAAGAAGCAACACCAATGGAGATAGTTACTTTTAATTGCCTGCCTTTTGTTGTTTTAAGAATTAATTTTTCGATTTCTTTTCGTATTCGTTCAGCACCTCTTAATGCTTCTTCCTTATTTGTATCAGGTAATAGTACAACAAATTCTTCTCCTCCATATCGTCCTGAAACATCATTCCGTACTCTGTTCTGGCGGGTCTTATTAATAAGTATCTCACCAACTTTAGCCAGAACAATATCACCTGTCTGATGTCCATAAGTATCATTAAATTTTTTAAAATGGTCAATATCAGTCATATATAGAGCAGTTGCTCGGTTTTCTTTTTGAGCATTCTTAAGTTCAGATTTTAAAGTGCCCATAAAATATCTCCTGACCATTAATTTTGTTAACTGGTCTTCTGTAGCTTCTTTATATAATTTTTTATATTTAGATAATTCTTCAGTAAGCTGGTCAGCTAAATGGTTAAATGTATGAGCAAATTTACCAAATTCATCTTTTCGTTTTAATTTAATACGATATTTTAAATCTTTTAAGATCTCATCTGCACCTTTATCAAGTATATGTATAGGATAAACAATATATAAAGCTAATAATAACCCTGCTATAATACTTATGAAAAGAATTGTTGTGGAAGACATAATTCCCTTTATTATAATAGGTTTGATTTTATTTAAAATAGCATCATCAGAAATACCAATTTCATAATATCCAATTGCATTATTTGCCCATGTGATTTTTCTATAAAGCTTAATTAAATCAATTTCATCATAGAGACCCTTACCTTTAGATGTTTTTTTACTAAAGGTTAATTTAATTTCAATAAAATCATCTATTCGTTTGTTAATAGTTGCCAGATCTCTGTTTATTTCGTTTATATTTTTTTTAATTCCAAATATCATATTTCTAAGTTTGGATATATCAGTTACTTTTCTTACGGTTTTTAATTTATTTTTATTTTTTTCAAGAATTCTACTGATATTTATAAAATTTTTTATTAATTTATTATTGATTCTGTTTATTTTAAATACTGATTTATTTTTACTTTTTGAAGCAATATCACCATACATAATGCTTATCTTTTTTTCAAAAATTTCTGATTTATTATTAACAATCCTATCCAGTTTTTTTAACTGTCTGAAATGTTTCTGTAATTTTCTGTTAACATAATTTAATAATTTTCTATTTAATCTTTTTTTAATTTTTCTGTCAATTTTTATGTGATTGATCTTTTGATTGGATGCAATGACATTTTTACTGAATTTTATATATTCATTAAAATTACTATTGATGGTTTTAAAATCCCTGATATCTTTTGAAAATTCTTCCTTATAATTATTAAAAATATATAATTTTTTTGGAATATTAAATTCATTAGTTAATGTTTTATTTTTTATCCTTTTTGTCCATTTTTTTTCCATTTTTGTTTCAATTCGAGGTATCTGTAGCTCCTTGTTGTCAATATTTAAAATAACAAGATTTTTTTTATAAGTATATCTTTTATCATTTATTTTATCAAGAATCCTTATATACATTAATTCAGAATTATTGACAAATGTTTTTATTAATACAGTATATAACTTTTCTACACCAGCATTATTTATTAAGTGGTTAGCAACAATATTATTATTATTTTCAAGGTTTTGACTTATTCTTTTAATGATTTCTTTTCGTAATTCAGGTTTAAATTGTGAATTAGAAAGATATAATACTGTAATACCTAAACTTAAAACAAGCAGAACTGCAAGAAAAATAATTATTTTATATTTTATACTCATTTGATATTATAATTATTATAGTAATTTCAAAACTTGTGTCAATTATTTTTTCAATCAAAATTTTACCAATAATTAAGTTGACATATAATATAATGAAATTATATTATTAAAAAAATAAATCATTTGGAGAGAATATGAAATATAAAAAGTTAATCTAATTATTTTTAATTTTATCATTAATAATTAATTTTACAGCATGTTCTAAAGATAGACCTGTTTTAAAGAAAAAATTATCTGAATGTAATGCAAGGGATGTTTTAGAATATGGTCGTGCTTTATTTAATGCAGAATATTATGATGAAGCTATAAAAGAATATAAAAAAGTAATTGCATATTTTCCTGATAATAAAAAAGAATGTGCATGGGCTCAATATGAACTTGCATATTCTTATTATTATATGGAAGAATATGAGCCGGCACTAAAAGAATTTAAAAAAGTAAATATTCTTTATCCAGAAGAAAGAGGC
>CBDVEP010000067.1:0-16271 GCA_965373035.1 uncultured bacterium | reverse complement strand
CAGCCTGTAAAGTCTTAACTCCTACACTACAATTTTAGAAAATCTAAAATATTACCAATTATTGCCCAAAATTTTGGATATCAGAATCAAATTGCTTAATAACTCCTATAATATCAAAAAAAAATTGTATGTCAAATTAAAAATCATCCCAGGTTCTTGACCAGCCACTTCATGGTATTAGTCATGCTTATTAGTAAGTATAATGCACTGCTGGATTTATTATACTGAAAATTATTAAAAAAAATTAAAAAATAGTTGATGATACAACAATTTTGTTGTATAATATAACAATGAAAAGTATATATCAAGTATTTTTCTATAAAACAAAAAGAAATAATTGTCCTATTGATGAATTTTTAGATTCATTAACTCTCAAGCATCGAGCAAAAGTTCTTATAGAATAAAAAGTACCTGGTCTTTAGATTTTTGATTTATAAAAGAGAGGATATAAAAAATATTGTTGATAGAAAAACCTAAAATCTAAAGACCAGGTACTTTTTATTTCTTTCTTTCTGTTATTATTTTCATTTAATTTATCTGATGTTACTGAAGACCAATTTTTTGTTAAATCTGAAGAGATGAAAAAATCTAAATTTTATTATCCTGTGCTTACTTTAAATAATGAGATAGGTCAAAGATTTGCATTTTTGCCTTTAGATGAATCTGCGGAAGATGATTTTGAGATTACTGATTCATATTCTTTTAGATTAGGGTATTACAAAGTAATGCAGCAGATTACCAAAACATCAAAAGTCAGGTTTAAATATTGTTTTAATAATAAAGATTATGATATGGATAATAATTTAAATAATAATGCAGGTACTTATTCTTTTGGGTTACTTTATGAAATATTTCCTACTGTCAGAGGGGATTTTAATATCAGGTATAAAGAAGCCTGCAAGAACCGTCACCTTTCTTTATTTTTATATTTTTTATATACTGAGTAATAAAATTGTGTCATCATTGGTGACACAATTAAACTCGACTAATCATCTTATTTTACTATGTTAAGTGGTTTAAATATTAAATAAAAAAAGCTTGATGTTGTAAAATATTATATGTATATTGTTTTATGGAGGCTTAATATGAATAAAATAACAGCATATATAGAAAAGGATACTGAAACAGGACATTATATAGCTATTGTTCCTCAAATTCCAGGGGCACATACACAAGCCGAGTCATTAGATGAATTACAGAAAAACTTACAAGAAGTAGTAGAATTATGCTTAGAAGAAATGGATGAAGAGGAAAGAAAAGATATTCCTGATTTTATTGGAGTACAGCAAATTGAGGTTGCTGTATGAGTAAATTAAAATTGGTCAAAGCCAGGGAAATGGAAAAACTTCTCTTTTATTTAGGCTTTGAAAAATCAAGACAAAAAGGAAGTCATGCATTTTATAAACATCATGATGGGAGACGAACTACTATACCTCATCATGGTAACCGAATTCTTGCCAGACCACTAATTAGAATAATATTAAGAGAAATCGAAATTTCAGTTGATGATTATAATAATTATTTAAAAAAGATTTAAACATCGTAAATAAATAAAGGTGCAAGATCTTCACTTTATCACTTCATAGATATGTTTTTCAGATTGTAGAGAAAAGAAAAGGTGCAGGGTCTTTAAATTTTATGTTTATAAAAGAGGATATAAAAAATATTGTTGTTGGTAAATTTTGAAAAAGCTGGAAAAAGGATTATAACAAGGTATAATAGAAATGTAGGTTAGATTAGAGAGGCAGCCTTGATTATGTCATTTGTCAGGAACCGTCACCTTTTTTTAAATAATGAAAGAGAATAAATATGATTTAATTGCGCTATGTGCTTTTGGGCTTGAGAGTTTAGTTGAGAAAGAATTGCAGCGTCTTGGATTTAAAGAATTTAAAAAAGAGAATGGTATGGTTCATTTCAAAGGAGGGGAGAAAGATATAGCTCTTTGTAATGTTTTCCTCCGTGTAGCTGAACGCATAGTGATAAAAGCAGGGGAGTTTTATGCAAATGATTTTGATGAGCTTTATAATGGAACACATGAGATAAGATGGGAAGATATTATCCCAAAAAATGGAAAGATACATGTAGTAGGGAAATCCGTAAGATCAAAGCTGACACATGTGCCAAGTTGTCAATCTATTGTGAAAAAAGCAATTATTGAAAGTATGAAGAGGAAATATCCTAATGATATTTTTACAGAAGATGGACCGCTTTATAAAGTACAGATAAGCTTATCTAAAGATAAAGCTCTTCTTACTATTGACACTACAGGTCCTGGTCTGCATAAAAGAGGTTATAGAACAAAAGCAGGTGATGCTCCTCTTAAGGAATCTCTTGCAGCAGCACTTGTGATATTAAGCCGTGTTTCATTTTCTTCAATTCTTGTTGATCCTTTATGCGGAGCTGGTACAATCCCTATAGAAGCAGCTCTGTTTGCAATTAATAAAGCTCCTGGTATGGATAGAGCATTTGTTTCACAAGATTGGCCCCAGATACCAAAATTGATATGGGAAGATGTAAGACAAAAAGCAAAGAAAGCAATTATGGAAAGCAGATTAAAAATTGTTGGTTCAGATAATGATAAACATATAATAGAGATTGCCAGGCAGAATGCAGTTAATGCCGGTGTTGAACATATGATAAAATTTGAAACTGTTCCATTGGAGAAATTTGAACATATTGAGGAGAAAGGATGGATCATTACAAATCCGCCTTATGGCGACAGAATAGGGGAGAAGATAGAGGTTGAAAAATTATACAAAAACATGGGAACTTTATATAAGACATTAAAGACATGGTCATTTAATGTTTTAACTTCTTATCCTTCTTTTGAAAAGTTGTTCAGGAAAAAAGCTGACAAGAATAGGAAACTTTATAATGGAAAAATTCAATGTTATTACTATCAATATAATATAAATAGATTTGTCACACACCGTCACCATTATTTTTCTTGATTTCTTACCTTATTCGATTATTATGTTGATATTATGAAAAAATTTATTGATGAAATATATCTGGATGTGTTGTCAGGTTCAGGTGGAAATGGGATTGTATCATTTGAGCGGTATAAATACAAACCTATTGGCAAACCTAATGGTGGTGATGGCGGATGCGGCGGTCATATAATTATAAAAGTAAATTCTAATCTGTCTGAATTATCAAATTTAAAAAAAGCACATTTAATCAAGGCTAAAAAAGGCGGAGATGGAGGTTCTTCCAATAAAAGAGGAAAGCTTGGAGAAAATGTTTATATATATGTGTCACCGGGTGTAATTATTAGAGATTATAATACTAAAGAAAAAATTACGGAATTATTGGAAAACAATCAGGAATATATTATATGTTATGGAGGTCAGGGTGGAAGGGGGAATGCTCGTTTTAAATCTTCTATAAACAGATCTCCCAGAAATTGTGAAGAAGGTAAAAAAGGCATTAAGAAAAAGATTATTATTGAACTGAAGTTATTAGCTGATATTGGTCTTGTTGGTTTTCCTAATGCCGGTAAATCAACATTATTAAAAGCAATGACTGATGCTAATCCTGAAATTGACAAATATCCTTTTACTACATTAACGCCTAATTTAGGTGTATTTTATGATAAAGATTATAAACCTTATACAATAGCTGATATCCCGGGTATTATAGAAGATGCCCATAAGGGTAAAGGGCTTGGGCTGCAATTTTTAAAGCATATTGAAAGAACAAGAATACTTGCACTTATTGTTGATGTTACTGAGAAAGATTATATTAAAAAGGAGATTGAGCTTCTTAATGAATTAACGAAGTATGATCAGCAAATGTTATATAAAAAAATGATTTTTATTGGAAATAAAATCGATTTGTTTCAAAAATCTGATTTGATGAAGAAAATTGATAAGAAATATATATTGATTTCTGCATTAAATGGTGTAAATTTAGATCAATTGAAACAGGAATTTATAAGTATTTTAAAAAAAAATTAAATAAAAATTGAATTGACAAGTTAATTATTTTTAATAAAATTTTATAGATAGGCATTTCAGAAAGGAGTATCAGGTATGAGGAAGGCAGAAATTAAGAGAAAGACCGGAGAAACTGACATTATGTTAAAGCTTTGTCTTGATGGAAATGGGAAAAGTAAGATAGATATTCCACAGGGTTTTTTAACTCATATGCTGGAGACTTTTTCAAAACATTCTCTTTTTAACCTGGATATACAGGCAAAAGGAGATATACATGTTGATTTTCATCATCTTGTAGAAGATATTGGCATTTGTTTAGGTCAGGCATTTGATAAGGCACTGGGAGATAAAAAGCAGATTAATCGGTTTGGCTGGGCAGTTGTCCCTATGGATGAGGCTTTAACCTTATGTTCTCTTGATATAAGCGGAAGGCCTGTTTTAAACTGGGATGTTAAGATTAAACATTCAAAAGTAGGGGAGTTTGATACTGAATTAATTAAAGAATTTTTTAAAGCTTTTACTGATAATTCTAAAATAACTCTTCATCTTAATAGTCTTCATGGAGCTAATGCTCATCATACTATTGAATCTATTTTTAAATCTTTTAGTAAGGCTTGCCAGATAGCTGTAGCAATTAATAAAAATATTGAAGGAGTCCCATCAGTTAAAGATGTCATCTAAAAAAATAGTTATAATTAACTATAAAACAGGAAATCTGTTAAGTGTTTATAATGCTTTCCATTTTATGGGTTTTGATATTGAAATAACTGATAGCAAACAAAAAATAAAAGACAGTTGTGGAATTATTCTTCCTGGAGTAGGTGCTTTTGAGGATACAATGAAAAATCTGGACTCACTTAATCTTATTGATACCTTAAAAGATGAAATTCATGAAGGAAAGCCTTATCTGGGAATATGTCTTGGTTACCAGATTTTATTTGAAAATAGTGAAGAAGACCCTGGAATAGATGGATTAAAATTATTAAAAGGAAAAGTTATTCGTTTTAAGACCACAAAGAATAAAATCCCTCACATTGGCTGGAACCAAATTCAAAAGAAAAAAGACTCTTTTTTACTTAATAATGTCGCAGATAATTCTTTTTTTTATTTTGTCCATTCTTATTACCCTGTTCCGGAAGATAAAAATATTATTCTTACACAAACAGAATATGATGATGTTTTTTCTTCTGCCATTCATAAAGATAATATTTTTGCAGCTCAATTTCATCCTGAGAAAAGTCAGGAAAGAGGATTACAAATAATTAAAAATTTTGGAGATTACTGTGTTAATAATACCTGCAATTGATATAAAAGATGGAAAGTGTGTACGCTTATATAAAGGTGATTTTAATAAAAGTAAAACTTATTATGAGAATCCAGTAGAAATTGCAAAAATATTTCAGGACCATGGAGCTAAATTAATTCACCTGGTTGATCTTGATGGTGCTAAAAAGGGCGAACCGGTAAATTTAAAAATTATTGAAAAAATCATTCATGCAATTGATATTAAAGTAGAATATGGCGGTGGAATCAGGACAAAAGAATCAATTATAAAATTATACAATCTTGGTATTAAAAGACTGATTTTAGGAACAAAAGTAATTAAGGATATAAAATTTTTAGATTCACTTAAGCAGTATATTGATAATATTATTATTTCAATAGATTTAAATAATGAATATTTAAGTACTCATGGGTGGTTAGAAAGTACTCACATCCATTATAAAGATTATATAAAAAGCATTATGGAATATAATATTAAAGAAGCTATTATTACAGACATTAATAAAGATGGAACACTTGAGGGACCTAATTTTAATCTTTATAAAAATATATCTCTTGAATTTCCAGAACTGGAAATTATTGTTTCAGGTGGAATAAGTAATTTTAATGATATTAAACAAATTGTAGAAATGAAAAAAAAGAATATTAAAGGTATCATTACCGGTAAAGCTATTTATGAAAAAAAAATAGATTTAAAGGAGGTATTAGACTATGTTAGCCAAACGAATAATACCATGTCTTGATATAGATAAAGGCAGGGTTGTTAAGGGGATAAAGTTTTTACAGATTCGTGATGCCGGGGACCCTGTTGAAAATGCTAAAATTTATAATAAAGATAAAGCAGATGAACTTGTTTTTCTTGATATAACAGCATCACATGAGAAAAGAGATATATTAATTAATATTGTGAAGAGCATTGCGGAAAATATTTTTATTCCATTTACCGTGGGAGGAGGTATTCGTTCTCTTAATGATATGGCTGTTATATTACAAAGTGGTGCTGATAAAATTTCTATTAATACACAGGCAGTAAAAACACCGGAACTGATAAGAGAGGGGAGTAAACGATTTGGTTCACAGTGTATAGTAGTAGCTGTTGATGCCAAGTCAATAGGCTCTAATAAATGGGAAGTTTATATATATGGCGGACGAAAGGCTACTGGTATTGATGTAATAGAATGGGTTAAACAATGTGAAAAATCAGGAGCAGGTGAAATATTATTGACCAGTATGGACAGGGATGGTACTAAATCAGGTTATGATATTGAATTGTTAAAAGCTGTTTCATCAAATGTTAATATCCCTGTTATTGCATCAGGCGGGGCAGGGAAGATGGAGCATTTTTATGAAGCAATAGTCAATGGCAATGCCAGTGCGATTTTAGCTGCTTCTTTATTTCATTTCAGGGAATTCACAATACCTGATGTAAAGAAATATTTAAATGAACATGGTATTTCAGTACGATTGGATTAAGAAGAACTATTTGACTTTTTATATTAATTTGTTAAGATTTTTTAACACTACCCCTGTGATTAAAATAGGAGGATTTTTATGAAATTTGAGAAAAAACATGTTATTTATTTATTGGTAGGACTTTTTTCTTCGCTTTTAGTTTTTGGATTATATAATTCTACTAATGTTATTGATGATTTAGAATTAATGGCTATTGATAGAATGTTTTTTATACGAAATAATCCATCACAAATAACAGAAGGTGTTATTGCAAAAAACCCAAGAATAAATGATAGTATTATAATAATTGGTATAGATGACTCAGCAATAAATAAGTATGGCAGATACCCTTTTAATAGGAGGGTATATTCTAAATTTTTAAACCAAATAAAAAAATCAAAACCAGCTATTGTTTTTTTTGATATTTTTTTTCCTGAATATTCTAATCCTGTAGATGATAATTTTTTATTTTCTGCTTTAAAAACACATAAAAAGAAAAATATATTTCTTGATTATCCCCCGAAAAAAACAGAAGATGATGAGGAACTAAAAAATTTAATGGATAAGAGGTTAAAAGGACTTGATAAAATGGCTTTTGATTTAGTTCCAGGTTCACAATTTATTAATCCCTATGGATATTTTGCTGTTCCTGTTCCTGAAATATTACAATATTCTTCTGGTGTGGGACATGCAGCAATTGAGAGGGATGCAGATGCTGTTTTTAGGAAAGTCCCTCTTGTTATAAAATTTAAAAATAAACTGTATCCACAGATTGTTTTTTCTATTGCTTTAAATTATTTTAAAGTTCCAAAAAAGAATGTTGATATAAAATTAGGTGAATATATTCTATTAAAAGATGCAGCTGTTCCTATTAAGGATGAGTTTGGAGATATAGAAAAATATATAAAAGAGGATATTAAGATTCCAATTGATAAAGAAGGAAAAATGTTAATAAATTTTATAGGTCATCCCGGAGAATTTAAACACCAGGCTCAATATATATCTTTTGCAGAAGTATCTAAAATTCCACCAGAGTATTTTAATGATAAAATTTTATTTATTGGAATGCATGCTCAGGGTAGTGCACATGATATGTGGCCAACGCCACATGATATTATGTATGGGATAGAAATAAATGCTAATGCTTTAAATACAATATTACAGAGAGATTTTTTAATTTTTGCACCAAAATGGTTGAATTTAATTATAGTAATTTTTATTGGATTATTAATAGGTCTTTTAGTCCCAAGAATAAAAATATGGCAGAGTGCTGTAACAATTTTAGGTATGATTATAATATTGTCAGTTCTTGTATATTTTATTATTTTTGATAATTATAATATTATTTTATTATTCTGGACTCCATTACTTGCTATTGTTGTTTCTTATATTGGAACATTATTATATAGAATATTAACTGAAGAAAAAGAAAAGAAATTTATTAAAGGAAGATTTTCCAAATATGTTTCCTCTTCAGTGGTAGATGAATTATTAAAAAATCCTAAAGCCCTGCATTTAGGAGGTGAGGATCGTTTTATTACAGTTTTTTTCTCAGATATAAGAGGTTTTACAACTATATCTGAACAATTAGGAGAGCCTCAAAAACTGGTAGCTCTTCTTAATGAATATTTATCTGCCATGACAGAGATTATTTTTCAATATTATGGTACATTAGATAAATATGTTGGTGATGAGATTATGGCTTTCTGGGGTGCGCCTGTTCCACAGAAAGATCATGCTATTTTAGCCTGTAAGACAGCTTTAGCACAGATTAAATACCTGGAAAAGGTGTTGTATCCAAAATTAATTGCAGAAAAGAAACCTCTTCTTCATATTGGTATCGGGATAAATACAGGAACCATGACAGTTGGTAATATGGGTTCAAAAAGCCGTATGGATTATACATTAATGGGTGATGAGGTTAACCTTGGTGCAAGATTAGAAGGTACAAATAAGATATACAAAACAACTATCATCATGAGCGAAGCAACTTATGAAGAAGTTAAAGATAAAGTAATTGCCCGTGAACTGGATATTATCAGAGTTAAAGGAAAAACCAAAACTGTTAAAATTTTTGAGTTAATGGATTTAAAAAATGAGGATGTTCCTACTCCTTTATTAGAAAAATAACAGATATAAAATGATTTCAATTTTTTTAGATACATTTGAGAAACTTATAAGTAAAGATGTTTTTAACTTAAAAGAAATATTAAAATATATTTCAACTAAAACATGTAAAATATTTGAATTAGAATGGTGTGTTTTTTATGTTATACCAGTAAAGGAAACATATAAAATAGAAAAGGTCTTAGTTGTTTCAAAAAATGATTTATATAAGATATTTAATATTAAAAAAAAGTTATTTAAAAATACATTACTATATGAATTGTATAACAAAAATTTAAAAAAGAAGTTTATTAAAGAAAAATTTCATTATCCTGAATATAAAAATAAATTTAATTTATTTTCTTATAAATTTGATTCTACAAACTTCAACCTTTTAGTCGAATTTTCAGTTAAAAAAAAGGATAAATTTAAAGAAGAATTATTATTAAAATTTATGAATTTAATAATTCGGATTTTAAATGAAAGATATGAAGATGAGGAAAAAAACAAAAAGATAAATGATTTAGCAAATTTAATTGAAATAAGTAAAATACTAAACTCAACATTACATTTAGATACATTGCTGAACAGGTTGTTTACAGAAGTAAGGAACATTATGCATACAGAAGGATGTTCCTTAATGTTAAAGAGTAAAAAAACAGGTGAGTTGAAGTTTAAAACAGTTAAAGGAAAGAGAAGTAATATTATTAAAGAATTTTCCATTCCAGCAGGTAAAGGAATAGCCGGGTGGATAGTAAGGAATAAAAAATCAGTTCTTGTCAATGATGTATCTAAGGATAAACGATTTTATTCCGGTATGGACCATAGAAGCGGATTTATGACAAGGAATATAGTAGGTGCTCCTTTATTAATTAAAGATAATGTGATTGGAATTATTGAAGCTGTAAATAAATTAAATAAAGAAAATTTTAATTTTTCAGATAAAGAAATTTTAGGTTCACTGGCTAACCTGGCTGCTATTGCTATTCAGAATGCTACTTTATATCATGAACTTCAGGAGTTTTTTTTAAATACTGTAAAATCATTATCAGCTGCTATTGATGCTAAAGATCCCTATACAAAAGGACATTCTGAAAGGGTTACAAAATACAGCATTATGTTGGTAAAAAAGTTGAAGTTAGATGAGCAAATTATTAAAGAAATAGAATGGTCTGCTATTTTGCATGATATAGGAAAGATTGGAATTGATGAAGTTATTTTATCCAAACCAGGTAAATTATCTCAAAAGGAATATAATATTATTAAAAAACATCCATCCATTGGTGAGAGTATTATGAAACCAATTAAAGAACTTGAAGACATTCTTCCTGGAATAAGAAATCATCATGAGCGATGGGATGGGAGAGGGTATCCGGATAGATTAACAAAAGGGAATATTCCACTTTTAGCAAGAATTATTGCTTTAAGTGATACATTTGATGCCATGACATCTGACAGACCATATCGAAAAAAAGCTAAACCTAAACTGGCATTAAAAGAAATTGCAGCTTGTGCAGGAACTCAATTTGATCCTTTTTTAGCAAAGATTTTTGTGAAAACAATTAAAAAAATAAAAAAATTTTAATTTGAGGTTATTATGGTAAAAAAATGGTATGAAAGGGATGATAATAACAGAATACCTGGTAAAGTTCAGTCAAAAAAGATTGTACAAGGTTTATGGACAAAGTGTCCCCAATGTGGTGCAATGGTATATAATGAAGACCTCCAGCAGAATTATTATGTCTGCCCTTCCTGTAAGCATCATTTTCTTTTAAATGCTTATGAGCGTATTAATATACTATTAGATAAAAATTCATTTCAGGAAATTGATAGAAATATAATGAGTTCTGACCCCTTAGGATTTTCAGATACTCATATTACCTATCAGGAAAAAATAAATCAGACAATTAAAAAATCCAAATTAAATGAAGCTGTTATTACAGGTACTGGTAAAATAAATAAAAAAAAGGTCTGTATAGCAGTTCTTGATTTTAAATTTTTTGGCGGAAGTATGGGAAGTGTTGTAGGAGAAAAAATCACCCGACTGATTGAGAAAGCTATTTTTATAAAAGCACCTGTTATTATTGTATCATCAAGTGGAGGCGCAAGAATGCAAGAAGGTATTTTTTCTTTAATGCAAATGGCTAAAACGTCTTCTGCCCTTGGGCTGTTAAGTAAAAAAAACATACCATACATCTCTATTTTAACACATCCTACAACAGGCGGTGTTACTGCCAGTTTTGCCATGCTGGGAGATGTTATAATTGCAGAACCTAATGCTCTTATTGGATTTGCCGGTCCCAGGGTTATAGAACAAACCATTAAACAAAAACTACCAAGAGGTTTTCAGCGAAGTGAATTTTTGCTTGAACATGGTTTAATTGATATGGTCATACCGAGAAATGAGCTTAAGAATACAACAGGGCAATTATTGAATTATATGTCATAATATCAATTTGTTGAAAAATAAAAAAGTTGACATTGTATTTTTTCTTTATACTATTTATATACTAATATTCATAGGAGGATGTTATGTCTAGAGTTCTATTGAAAAAGATTAATAAGGTATATCCTAATGGAACACATGCTGTAATAGATGCTGATTTTGAAGTAAAAGATAAAGAATTTATTGTTCTGGTAGGTCCCTCAGGATGTGGTAAATCAACTACACTTCGAATGATTGCTGGATTAGAAGATATTTCTAAAGGAGACTTGTTTATAGAAGAAAAATTGGTTAATGATGTTCCTCCAAAAGATAGAGATATAGCCATGGTTTTTCAAAATTATGCATTATATCCACACATGACAGTTTATGATAATATAGCATTTGGTTTGAAATTAAAAAAAATGCCTAAAAATATTATAAAAGAGAGAGTAGAAGAAGCTTCTACTCTTTTAGGAATAGATAAGTTACTTTATAATAAACCAAAGGAATTATCAGGTGGTCAGAAACAAAGAGTTGCTGTAGGTCGTGCTATAGTTAGAAAACCAAAAGTTTTCTTATTTGATGAACCTTTATCTAATCTTGATGCTAAGTTAAGAGTACAGATGAGGGCTGAATTAAGTAAATTACATACAAGATTACAGACAACTATGATTTATGTTACTCATGATCAGGTTGAAGCTATGACAATGGGAGAAAGAATTGTTGTAATGAAAGATGGGTATATTCAGCAAATTGATCCGCCAATTCATTTATATAACAAACCTCTAAACAGATTTGTTGGCGGATTTATAGGTTCACCTCCTATGAATTTTATGGAAACAAAGCTTGTCGAAGAAAAGAATAGCTACTGGCTGGATGAAGGAATTATTAAAGTAAAACTTCCAGATGATTATAAAGAAATTTTAAGAAATTATGTTAATAAAAATGTTGTACTGGGTATAAGACCTGAAGATATTTATGATAAATTATTTTACAAAGAGTCAGGATCTGATAATACGGTTAAGCTTACTGTAGAAGTTGTAGAACCTCTTGGATCAGAAATTTTAGTTTATTTTACAACAGGTAAAAATCAATTAGTAGCCCGTTTAGAACCACGAACAGATGTGTCAGTTAATCAGGATGTAGAAATGGTTATTGATATGTCCGCTATACATGTTTTCGATATTGAAACAGAAAAAGCACTGGTTTAATACATTAATAATTCAGCCAGGAATTAACACTATTCGCTGGTTTGGGTTATGCGACCAACGGGAGTGCCTATGGTAAAACCCGAACCAGCAGCTGACTACAAACTACTTCCACTATTTAATTACACAACAACTTTATTATTAAATTTTAAAAAAATTCAAATTTTATGTATTTTATTTTGTATAAAATATATATGAATGAAAAGGATTTTATAAATTTCTGGCATAAAAAGATAAAGATAAATTCTTTATTAAAATTAATTGATTATCATAATAATGAGGTTATATTAAATATAATCTATCCAGGAGAAGTAAATACTAATTTTGGTCCTGATGTTCAAAACGTTAAAATAAAAATAAACAATAAGATTTTATCAGGAGATATTGAATTTCATAATATTGATATTAACTGGTTTAAGCATAATCATCATCTAGATAAAAAATATGATAATGTGATATTACATTTAGTTAATTTCAATAATTCTAAAATTAGAATTGTCAATTCAAAAGGAAAAAGGATAAAAACATTTATTATAAAGAATAGGGTATTCCTGAAAAATAAAAACAATAGCAGTATTAATCAAAGACTTCCCTGTTTTTATTTAATACAGAGAAAAGCTAACAATTATGAAAAAATTAAAAATATTTTAATTCATATGGGTATAAATAATTTAAAAAAGAAAATATTATATATTTTAAAATTTTATAAATATTATAAAAACAATTACTCTGAGATGGATATTTTTAATCAGTTATTGTTTGTTTTTATATTTCGAGGATTAGGATATTATCATAATCGTTTTCATTTTCAAAGGAAAATCATTTTAATTAATTATAATGAAAATTTAGAGATATTATATCATTATTTATCCGGATGTTCTTTTAAAAAATATGGACGTCCAAAAAATTTTCCTTTGAAACGAATTAATCAATTTATAAATCTTATTAAAAATTGTAAACATAAACTTTTTGATTCTATTTATTGTCATTTCATTTTTTCTTCTGATTTTAATGATTTTACAATTAAAATTGCAGTTTTATTTAACATGCATTTAAATAAAAATAAAATCAGTTTAGAACGTGTTAAAATAATTACATACAATATAATTATGCCTATTTTATATATCTATTTAACACAGTATAAACATAAAATTGGCAAGGATAAAGTAATTAATTTTTTATTAAATCAGGACAATTTTGAACAAAATAAAGTATTAAATATAATTAATAATAAATTAAAGTTATCTTTAAAAGTTTATGCAAAAAAGGAGATATTTGTTCAGGGGATTTATTATTTATATAATACATTTTGTAAGAAAAAAAACTGTTCAAATTGTACTTTATATAAAAAATTAAATTAATTAAAATTTATTTGAATTTTTACTTGCCAAATAAATTATTTGTTTTATATTATGGCTTTATTTTATTTAAGGAGTTGTACTTGTGAAAAATTTATATAAACTTGTTACTATTGGTGTAATCTTTTCATTAATGTTATTATTTGTACGAGACTCAATTGGATTACAATATGAGGGTAAAAAAATTAAATCTATAGTTGTAAAAGGAATACAGAATACAGATGATTCTTTAGTATATGATGCTCTTACGTTTAAAGAAGATGATGCTTTAAATGCAAAAGAATTAGGACAGTCCATCAGGAATATATATAAAACAGCTAAATATAAAGATGTAAAGGTAGATATTGTGGAAAAAAAGAATCAGTTAATTATTACCTTTATTGTTGAAGAAAGACCGGTTATAAAAGAAATTGTTTTTAAAGGAATTGATGAATTTGGTGAAACAGATCTAACAGAAGCTATTAAAGATTATGTTGCAGTTGATGAAGTTCTGGATGATTATAAGATTAATGAGTCTGTTAATATAATATTAGATAAATATAATGAAGATGGATTTAATGATACTACTATCAGGACATTTAAAATTATTAATAAAAAGGAAAAAACATGTAAAATTATTTTTAAAATTAAAGAAGGTGATGAAATCAGGGTTGAAAAAATTAAGATTATTGGTACCAAGGATTATGAAGAGAAAAAAATAATTGGTGTTATGGATACTCATATTGATGATTGGCTTCACAGCGGCATATTCAATAAAGACGAATATGCAATAGATAAAAGAAGTATTGTTAGATTTTATAATAATAACGGTTATATTAAAGCAAAAATTTTAGAAGATAAATTAATCTATCGTATTGAAGGTGATAAAAGAGACAAAGAGAAAAAGTTATACATTACTATAAAAATAAAAGAAGGAGCTCAGTATAAATTCGGCAGATATCAGATTTCAGGCTATACTTTATTTTCTGATGAGGAAATAGGAGAATTATGTGAACTAGAAAGTGGAAAAATTTTCTCCCAGGAAGAATTTGAAGAAGACCTTCAGCGTATTCAGGCATTATACAGTGAAAGAGGTTATATTTTTTCCAGTATCATTCCAAAAGAAAAAATTGATGAAGAATTAAAAGTTGTCAACTATGATATCCAGATTGTTGAAGGTGAAATTGCTCATATAGAAGATATTATAGTAAAAGGAAATACCAAGACCAGGGATTATGTTATTTTACGTGAACTTCTTGTAAAGGAAGGTGAAATGTTTAATGCACGTAAGATAAGGCGAAGTCAGGAAAAAATATACAATTTAGGATTTTTTAAAAATGTTACATTAGATATAAAACGCGGATCTGCTGAGGGACTTATGAATTTAATTATTGGGGTTGAAGAACAAATGACAGGACTTATTACCCTTGGAGTGGTTTATGGAACAGTTGATGGATTTGGTGGCTATGAAGAAATTTCAGAAAATAATCTTTTTGGACGAGGCATAAGGATTCATGAAAGAATTGAATTTCAGGCAAACAGACAGAATTATGAAGTGGGAATGTCGCATCCATGGATATTTGGTACTCCTACAACTTTTTCTTTTTCATTATTTTACAGAAATAAAGAAAAAATCAGAACACCTTCTACAGCCACTAATGAGAATGAGGATTTGTATTATAATAAACAGGAATGGGGCGTGACTGTTGGTTTAGCAAGAAGAATGACTGATTATATTACACTTTCTTCTCTTTATGGAATAGAACTTTATAAATATTATAATTTTCGACCAAAATCTTCAACAGGCACATCAGAAGTTCCAAGTAATACATCTTTAAATGAAAAAAGGAATAAAGGTAATTTAGTAAAGAGCAGTATAACCCTTAGATTTGATTATGATTCAAGGGATAATGTTTTTAATCCTACACGGGGTTTACATTTTAATCAATCCTGGACCATAGTAGGCGGACCTTTACAAGGAAATGATAAATATAATAAATATATTACTGATGTAAGCAAATATTATCCATTATTCTGGAAATTTGTAATGGTATTACATTTTAATTATGGTTTAATTGACCGTTCATTTGATGGGAAATCTATTGATAAAACAATCAATTCAGATGACTTATTATTTGTTGGTGGTGTTGAATCAATACGTGGGTATAGTTACTGGGATTCCCAATGGAGAGATGGTGGTTTTTCCAGGATTTATGCTAATTTAGAATATCGTTTCCCCATAGCTGAACAGATTATCTGGGGTGTTATGTTTATTGATGGTGGAAATCTCTGGGAAAAATCTCACCATGCTAATTTTAACATTAAAGAATATTATTTTTCAGCAGGCTGGGGATTTAGAATACAAATCCCAATGATACCTATTCGATTATATTTTTCAAAAAAGTTTAATTACCATGACAGAAAAAGATGGATGGTAAGAGATAATGGGGCATGGCAGTTTGATTTTAGTGTTGGCGGTCTTTTTTAAATGGGGTCAGACCCTCAGTACTCAGTAGCTAAA
>CBDVEP010000066.1:0-16467 GCA_965373035.1 uncultured bacterium | reverse complement strand
GCCGAGACTTAAGTCTCGGCTACAACTTCTCCCCTACAGTCTCCCTTACTTTATTGCTTAAAAAAGATGGAATCTAACTCAAATAAACATTTATAAATTCTTTAATAATACATTTTTTAAAAATCAAAGTCAAATTAAAAATTGTAAAAAATGTATCTTACATATAAGATATTAGCTGAAAATTAAGTTAATAAAATTATTAACCGATAATTAAATTACATTTATGACAAAAATTAAAAAAGAATATATAACTGACCTGATAAAACAATTTCAAAATGGTAATAAAGAGTCATTTAATAAAATCATTCTGCTTTATCAAAATTATGTCTATAAAGTAGTCCTGAAAGTTCTCCGTTCTACAGAAGATGCTGAAGATCTTACCCAGGAAGTTTTTATAAAACTTTATAACAACTTAAAAAATTTTAAATTCAAGTCTGACCTTAAAACTTATTTATATAGAATAACTATTAATACAGCTTATAACCATTGTAAAAAAGAAAAATCCAGAAACCAGAAAACAGGTTTTTTATCAGAAGAAGATAAAGCCATTAACCAGATGATTAATATTGATAATGAAATAATTGATGAAGAAATCATATCTGATTTGGAAAAAGCTATTTTAAAATTATCTGAAAAACATAAAACTATTATTAATTTAAAAGATTTTAAAAAATTGCCATATAAAAAAATCGGGGAAGAACTAAAAATATCTGAAAATGCTGCTAAAATAAGACATCATTATGCTTTAAAAAAATTAAAAAAATATTTTATCCACAAGTAAAGACAAATCTAAAAAGACATGTAAAAAATACCTTTTTTAAATACTTTTTTAATCTGATCTAAATGTTTTAAAGCAGATTTTTCACCATATTCAACAATCTTATTAAATCTATTAAATTCAAACCACTCTACCTTTTTTACAATTGGTGATATAACTAAATCAGCAGTAAGAATTTGATAATTTTTTAATATTTTGGATGTAATATTATCAGCAATCCACAATAAACCTAAACCGCTTTTATAATCAATTTTTTTTAAAAAAGGATTGCTTACATCCACAGCCATTATTTTATCAGCCCCCAATCTTCTTGCAAAAGGAACCGGAACATTATTAACCCATCCACCATCTACTAATAATGTATTGTTCATTTTTACCGGCTGAAAAATTCCAGGGATACAGCAGCTTGCCAGTACGGATTTTATAAGTGAACCTTTATCCATTAAATATTCTTGTTTTAATCGTAAATCAAGTGCTACAGTTCCAAATTTCAACGGCAAATCTTCAATATTAATATCCGGCAATAACAATCTTACAACCTTTTCAAATTTACTGTTTGCTACTATATATTTTTTTTTAAATAATGCATGATAAAATTTCAATTCGTTAAAAGAAGAACGCAGCTTTTTTATAAGTCTAATATTTTTTTTCCTGTCAATATTATTTATTAATCCTATACCTAATTCTTTAAATTCATCAGAATATATAATAAATCTTAATTTATCAATTAAATCCGATATGCTATATTTCTTTGAAGCATAAGCTGCACCTATAAGAGCACCAAAACTTGTTCCTACAATAAGATCAGGAATAAGCCCATGTTCTTCTAATACTTTTAATACTCCTAAATGAGCCATTCCCCTGGCTGCCCCGCCGCCTAAAGCAAGAGCAACTTTCTTCTTTCTCCAGAGCATAAAAATTCTCCTTTATCACAGATTATTTAAAAAAAAATGTAGAAACAGACCTTTAGGTCTGTTATTTCCATATCACTCCTTTCATTTTTCCTCTATTCATCTTTAACCAACAAATTCAGCAATTTTATAATGTTCCATTTTGTTTTTTCTGAAAACTCATCTGCAGGACCAATACATGATGGGCATCCGAATTTACATTCACAAAGGCTAACAACATTTAATATTTCTTTTAGTATATCCTTGATTTTACTGAATAATTTTTCAGACAGCCCAATTCCTCCGGGATAAATGTCATAAATAAATATGGTTGGCTCATGAAAAAATAGTGATTTTTTTTGCTCCACTGTTCTTATATCATTATAATCACAAATTATATGCAGTGGAGCAATATTCCTGATTAAATTTGAAACACCGAGTAAAACTTCACTGAATTTTTCTATCTCAATAATTGTATTTAAAAATTCTTCCTGAATAACCAGAGCCGCAGCATAGGTTTGAATTTCTGTCTGCGGAAGATTTATCTCTCCATATCCAATGTTTTCATGAGTTAAAAACTTTATCTTTTTAAACTTAGGTATGACTGTCTTGATGGATACACTGCAATAATGCTTTTTATATTTACCACAGGAATCTGAACTATCTACATTAAGCACTTCTATGTCTGTCTTAGTAATAGCATCTGTATAATAATTAACTTTTACTTCCTGTACATAAGCCTTACCCTGCTGGTAATCTAATTTTTCCACTTTATACTGATTACCAAGATGGATATATATAGCTCCTTCAAACACTAAAAATGGAGCGGATTCCCTGTCAACCTCCCCAATAACTTCATTTTTTTCTGCAGTAGTATTAATAATAACAACATTATCAGCCATAGCACTTCGCAGAGATACAGATTCTGCAGGATAAGAATCGCTATTCCAATAATAAGTGTCCTCAGCCTTGTGTATTACTTCCTCCTCCTGTAAATAATCAAGCATATCATTTACAACCATACTGCCAAAACGCTCATTTTTTTTAAAAGGAAGTTCAAAAGCAGCGCATTTAATCTGGTCAATTAAAATAAATAAATTTCCCGGGTTAATAATAGCTTCTTCCGGTGATTGAGAAAAAAAGTACTCATGGTTCTTAATTAAAAATTGATCCAGGGGATGATTACTGGCTATTAAAAGAATAGCAGATACTCTATCACCTCTCCCGCTTCTGCCTGCCTGCTGCCAGACACTTGTAACTGAGCCAGGGTATCCTGCAATAATGCAGACATCTAAAGAACCAATATCAATACCAACCTCAAGGGCATTTGTACTGACAATTCCTTTTATAATTCCATTCCTTAAATCCTGCTCAATTTTTCTTCTTTCTGAAGGCAGATATCCACCCCTGTAACTTTTGATTTTATCCTTTATTTGTTTTAAATCCTTATTCTGTATTAAATAAGAATGAATAATCTCAGTATTCAACCTGCTTCTTGTAAAAATAATTGTAGAAATTTCTTTTTTTATAAATACAGAAGCCAGTCTTCTTGTCTCTAAAATTACTCCTCTTCTAATCCCCTGCTCATGATTAACAACAGGAGGGTTGCAAAGCATAAAATATTTTTCACCTTGTGGGGAACCATTTTCATTTATTAATAAAACATCCTCAGATATAAGTTTTTCAGCTAATTCTTTAGGATTATTAATTGTAGCACTGCAGAGAATAAATTGTAATTTTGAATTATAAAATCTTGCAATCCGTTTTAATCTTAATATTAAATTTGCAAAATGGCTGCCAAAGACTCCTTTATATGTATGAATCTCATCAATAACAATATATTTTAAATTTTCAAATATTTTTACCCATTTTGGATGATTGGGTAAAATCCCTGAATGAAGCATATCAGGATTAGTAATAATAATCTGCCCCTTTGTTCTGATAGACTGACGAATAGAAGCAGGAGTATCTCCGTCATAAACAAAAATATTTATCTTTTTTTTTAAATGTTTGGATATACTATTCACCTCATCAGTTTGATCCTGTGCAAGGGCTTTTGTAGGAAAAATATACATTGCTTTAAAATTTTCATTGTTAATTAAGCTATTTAAAATAGGCAGATTATATGCTATTGTTTTACCGGATGCAGTTGGAGTAACAATAACAATATTTTTACCTTTATTAACTGACTGATAACTTTTTAATTGATGGGTATATAATTGCTTAATTCCTTTATCAACAAAAATATTTTTTAAAGTTTCATCCAATTCATCAGGATAATCAACAAAATCAGCTTGTTTTTTATTAATTTTTTTAACAAAGGTAATATTCTTACTGAATTCTTTTTTTGTTAATAAATAATCAATAACAGATTCAACAGTACTCATCTTAAAATAAATCTCCTTTTATAAAAAAGGGAAAGTAATACAATATTTTTTATTGAATATAAAAATCATACATTGAAATTCAAACTACCGCATTTATTTTAACAGTCAACATTTTTAAAAAGAGATCCGCTATAAATTAATATCATATTTCTTAATCAAACGGCATAAATGTAAGTAAGTTGTCTTTTTAATAGGATTTTCACATGACAGACATCCTGCCCCATAAACAAAGTATGATGGAGTTAATTTAATGATCCTCATATAACCATATTTCCCTCTGAATAATAAAACACTACCTTTAATTTTAAACATAATACCTCCCTTGTAATTAAAATTATAAAACATCCTGCTTCTGAAAATCTTATAACTTATATACAAATTAAATATTATGTTTTTTGAATTTTTTATATTTTTTTCGTAATAGTTGGTAGGGGAGGGTTTAAACCCTCCCCTACTACTTATATACTGAATGTGAAAGGTATCGGTTCTTGACATTTGACATGGTATAAGATAATATACGAAAAAATATTTTTATTATTACCATATGTCAAATGTCAAGAACCGATACCTTTGTCTTTCTACCTTTGTCTTTCATAATTGGAGCATCAATATAATAATTTCTCAGAAAGTCAAGACAGAATTTATATCTTATCAATAAAAAGCGTATCTATCTCATTCTGAACTTGAATGGTTTTTGATATAGATGTAACTATATACGAATAATGTCTTGAGTTCTCCAGTCTTCTTCCTTTCCTGCCTTTAAGATATTTTTGTAATACAATATATCCGCCTATCTGATAATTCCATACTTCCTCATCTATACCTTCAAAATATTTATCGTTATTTATATAAACTCTCTTTTCCTTTTTTTTATAAACAATTTTTTCAATAGTGTTATTATCTCCTTTACCCTGATATTTCGCTACTGGGTTGTTAAGTTCATTACTTTTTAATAAATGCAAATCAAGTAATCTTTTGCCTGATTTTGATAAGGCTTTAAAAAGATTATAATCTTCAACAAAAGGAACACGAGGAAAATCTATTTTTAGATATTCTGCATATTTTATGCGATAAGTATTGCTGTAAAGAATAGCATAGATATAATAAAGTATTTGCTCAGGTGAAGGCATTTTATTATAATATTTTTTTAATAAATCAAAAATTTCATCTGAAATATTTGGAGTTTTTGTTATATACTTTTCATTTTCTTCAAAAAGCATCATTACACCTTTAAATTCTTTTCCTGTAATATCTTTTGCTGTATCTTTATAAAGATAGAGAGGAAATAAATAAGCAATTCCTTTATTACTCAAAGTAATACGGCTTTCTATAATTTTATCTGTAATTAAAACATGATTAAATATGCCTTCAGCAACCTGCCTTACAGTTATTAATCCTAAATTATCACCTTGAAGCATATGTTTCATAACATCGTTTCTTGTTCTTTCAATCACCAATTCATTATAATAAATCCATCTTATATCAAATGGTCGATATAAAATTTTATAAAAGTATTTTTCCCAATGTTCATCATTTGCTATCTGTTTTCTAATATCTGTCATCTTCCAATTTTTTTTATCTTTTAATTCAAAAGCCTCTTTAATAATTTCATCAGGCATAGACAAATTTTTAAATTGCATTATATTATTTTTTACTTTGTTTTTTGTATAGCTTATTGCAAACTTATCTCTTGAAGTTACAATTCCAACACTATTTACAGGAAAAATATCTGTAATTTTATGCCATTTCAAATAATGCTTTATCTGTTCTGTATGTCTTGGTATAAAAAAGTAATATGGTGATTGAGGTTCTATTTTTTCATATTTACAACTTTTTACATTATTTTTTTCTAAGTACTTATACTTTTCTTTTCTTAATCCAAATAAATCAGAATGATAAATTTTACATCCTTTTTTATCTTTCTGTTTTATAAAAATAGCAATTGATACTCCCTGCATTATCTCAAAAATATTCTCATCCTTCTCCCCTTCAGGTGTTTTCTCCTTCTTTAAACTATTCCCGTGTAAATCAAGAATATAAATCTCATTAAAAGTTTTCATCAAACTTTGCCGCATTCCCCGAAATGTAGGATTATCAAGATAACTGTGATTAGTAATCATTCCAACAATGCCTTTTCCTGCCTTGTGTATCTTCCATTGCGAAAATCTTAAAAACTTAACATAATCATCCTGAAGCCATTTAGGATTTTTTTCCTCAAGTGGTTTATCATCAATTTTATAATAACTTTGTGCTCCATCAATATCTTTTTTTAATAGTTTTTCAGTCCATTCATTATTATTTGCAGAGATACCTGAATAAGGTGGATTGCCTAATATCACAAGTATTGGTTTTTCTTTTTTTATCTTGCCTGCCTCATGACTCTCTTCACTTAATGAACTTAATCCAGGTATAATTTGTTGTTCTAATTCTTCCATTTCTAAAGTATTTGTAAGGTATAATTTAAATCTATCATCCTCTTCAAGATTATAGCCTAACTCTTCTAATAAAAAGCTTATCTTCAAATGGCCAATAGAATAAGCCGCCATCATTAATTCAAATGCAAAATAATTTTTCAAAATTTGATTTTTTATAAAATTATTTTTACCACCACTGCCATATTTTTTTACATATTCTGCAACAGCAAGTTTAATAGCCTCTGCAGGAAAAGTAACAGTTCCTGCTGCAGGATCGAGTAAGGTTACATTTTCTGATGCAAGCCCATCTTGTAATTTAAAATGTGATTTTAATAATTTGTGAATTGAGTTAACAATAAATTTTACAACAGGTTCAGGGGTATAATAAACACCCCGCATTTCCCGAGTGGTTGGGTCATATTTTTTCAAAAATGTTTCGTAAAAATGAATTATCGGGTCACTTCCTTTTCCATCCCGATAATAATCACTTAAAATTTTATTTATATCTGTAATAGATAAAACCTCTGAAATATCATCAATAATAACCTGCATTTGAATAGGAAGTTTTCCAAGTGATATAAAATTAAAAACATCTTTTAAAATACCGATTGTTTGTGGAATATATTTATATGCAAGCTCACGATTAAATTCAAATTTAGCTCTTGTCCTTGCTGCGAAAAGTCCATAGCATATTGTTTGAGAATATAAATCAGCAAACTCCTTTTTTGATAAGCCTGCAATGAGATATTTTTTAAAAGCATTATAAAAACCAATTATATCGCCTTTGCTCTCTTTCTCTTCTTTTAATTCTTCAAAAATAATTTCGTCTTTTAAAAATTTTGTTCTTTTTGCTAATTCAACAGCAAGTGACTGAGCATTAAAAACCTTTGGCAATAAAAAATTGAAAAATTGGGTAATTAAATCATTAAATTCCTTTTCTTTTTCTACAGGGGGAACAGTTTTCAATTTATTAGCAATAAATGCTCGTGCAATAGTTATACAATTAATCAGTTTGCCATCACGATAAAGGCGGAATTCATAAAAATTAGTAAGAATTAAATTTGGAAAAATATCTCTATATCGAGTAAGCTGTTCACTGTTTTCAATTTGGTCAAGATTAGAATCAGGAGTTTTAGCTTCGATATAACCTACGATATGAAGTTTACCATCCCATATTCTAAAATCCGGATTACCTGCCTCTGTTTTTTTTGGTAAAACTGTGATGTGAATATTGTTTTTTTTAAGTGTAGTAGCAATATTTCCAAGAAACTCTTTAAGATATGGGTAATAACTTTCTTCCCTTGCATCACCTTGTGAAGTAGTATTAGCAATATTTTTAATGTAATTTTTAATATGTTGCTTCATTAAATTCGTCCCTATTTTTCATTTCCTATCTTGTATTTTCTATTCATTTTTTAATAATATAAAATATATTAATAGTATTTCAAGAAAAAAATAAACTAATAAGTTAGTTGCAGAAAGATGGAATAACCAATAACAACTCTCTAACTATTTCAGCAATAATAATTGATGAGACTTGTGTTGGGTCTATTAGTGGATTTAATTCAACAACATCAATGCCTATTACAGTTGTTTCCTTTAAATGCTTAATAAAATCCATAAACTGAAGAAAGGTTATACCCCCTGGCTCAGGATTTCCAGTTCCTGGAATAACAGATGGGTCAAAAACATCAATATCAATTGTTAAGTAAACATTTTTTCCTTTTATTTTTTCTAATATTAAATCCTTTTTAAAAAATTCATAAAAAGTATGATTCTTTTTCATAAATTCATACTCTTCTTTAGTTCCTGACCTTATCCCTGTCTGGATAATATCAATTCCTCCTAACTCAAAAACACGCTTCATTACTGTAGCATGTGAAAATTTCACTCCTTCATAATCTTCCCTTAAATCTGTATGTGCGTCAAATTGAATAACTGTCATATTATCATATTTAGTTTTTAAACTCTGAATAACAGGATAAGAAATTAAATGTTCACCTCCAAGAGCAAATGGAATCTTATTGTGCTTACAGATTTTATCTGTAAATCCAGACACAGCTTTCATCATTTTTTCAGTATTTTTTCTTGAAGCCAGTTTCAAATTCCCTGCATCAAAAAAAGCCACAGCATTTAAATCTTTATCCTGGTAAGGAGAATATGTCTCAATAGAGTCAGAAGCAATCCTGATAGAATGAGGTGCTTTTCGACTTCCAAATCGATAAGTAGAAGTCCCATCAAAAGGAATGCCAAACAAAATAATCCTGGAATTATCAAAATTATTTTTTGAGTTTAAAAATTTAATCATTTTATAACATCTTTAATAAAATTTGGCAATGTAAAAGAAGAAAAGTGTATCTTGTGATTATAAAATTGTGTAGGAAGGCTGTATTTAATAAATTTATCTTTTTTAAAATCTCCAACCGGGTCATATTTTTTTGAACCAATTGTAAATGTCCATAAACCAAAGGGATAATCAGGAACAGGAGCTGTTAAAACTTTAAAAAGAGGAAAAACTGAACGAATATTTTTTACTGTATCTTTAAAATACTCCATAACATAAAAAGGTGATTCTGATTGAGAAATAAGCATTCCATTTTCTTTTAAGGCATGAAATCCAGCCTGATAAAATTCATGATTAAAAAGACCCTCAGCAGGCCCTACAGGGTCAGAAGAATCTATAATTATAATATCATATTCATCTTTATTATTCTGAATAAATTTTATCCCATCATCAATAATTACATTTGCTTTAGGATTATTAAATTCTCTGCTTATTTCCGGGAAAAATTTCTTTGAAACCTCAACAACATCTTCATCAATTTCAACCATATCAACCCTTTCCACATCATCATGTCGGAGTACTTCTCTTAAAGTACCTCCATCTCCACCTCCAATAATTAATACTTTTTCCGGTGATGGATGAGTAAATAATACAGGATGAGATATCATTTCATGATAAATGAATTCCCATTTTTCAGTAAGCATGACACAGTTATCTAAAAACAAAATTTTCCCGTATTTTTCAGTTTCAACAACTTTTATTTCCTGGAAGCTGCTCTTTTTATTATAAAGAATTTTATTAAACCTGAAGCCATACATCATGCTGTCATGTTTTTCAAAAGCCCAATTTTTCATTAATTCCCCCACTAAAAATCAAACTAAAACCACAGCTGTAAATACAGCGCCTATATCTACTGTAACATGTTCTATAGAAATATGTTTTATCTCTTTAATTTTATATCCCCTATATTCCATGCCTAATTGAGCTTTTTTAATTACAATTCTTTCCATTTCTTCTGCTGTACCTGGACCGGCATGTTCCATTATTAAACCATTTAAATTTCCATCATCAGGGATTGCCACTGATACAGCAGCAGCAATAATTTCGCCTTTTACATTGCTCACATAACTAGCATAAGCAAGAGTAATCAGCTCCCCTGGTTTAAACTTTACAGGTTTTACTTCCAAACTATGTGGAGGTAAAATACTGCTTAATCTAATTAAATTAGTATTGCCAACTCCTGCTTTTAATAATGATTTATCAAAAGCATTTAATTTATATTCTGCATCCCCATCTCCATGTACTAAAAAATATTTATCTGGTGTTTGAAAATTCATCTACTACTCCATTATTTATTTAAAAGAAGGTGTCAGGTCATAACATCTAACATTTTAAACTAATATATAATCTATATAATTATGTTAAAAAATGATAGATGTTATGACCTGACACCTTTATGGAGACACACTTTTTTATCTTTTTTAACAGATACTGGTTTAAAAGCAATATCCTTACCGTTTGTACCCAATACACCTCTTTTCATTTCTATAGTTAAATGATTTTTTGCTCCTAACTCTTCTTTTAGAAAATTAAAAGCATCCCATGGATTAACATCCTCACCACAGGTAAATAAATCTACAGCAGCAAAACCATATTCAGGCCATGTATGAATTGCAAGATGAGACTCTGCAATAACCACAACACCACTTACTCCATGTGGATTAAATAAATGAAAAACATCATTCACTATGGTTGCACCGCTTTTTCTAGCAGCGGATAGCATGGCTTGACGTACATGTTCAATGTTATTGAGTATATCATTATCACAATCAAAATATTCTACAAGGACATGACGACCAAGAGCATTTAGACCTTTTTGCATTTACTTCCTCCTAGTTTAGATGGGGTCAGACCCCATCTAAATCAACTTATATTTTCTTAAATCTTCTGATAATTTATCAAGATTACTTTTACTTATCTCTGTTAAAGGCATACGCAGTTCACCTGTAATCTTTCCCATTAACTTTAATGATGTTTTTACCGGGATCGGATTTGTCTCATAAAACATAGAATGAGTTAAATAATAATATTTATAAAAAGACCCTCTTGCTTTTTCATAATTATTCTCTTTGTATTGCTTATAAACTTCAGAAACATCTTCTGGAATAATATTAGAAACAACAGAAATAATTCCTTTTCCACCTATAGCCAGTAAAGGTAAATAAAGTGAATCATCTCCTGACAACAAATCAATTTTCCCTTCAGTTAAATTTAATATATCTATTGCCTGGTCAACTTTTCCACTGGCTTCCTTAACAGCAACTATATTTGATATATCTTTTAATCTGTTAAGCGTAGAAGGAAGCAGATTAACACCTGTCCTTCCTGGCACATTATAAACAACAATTGGTATTGCAACACTCTCAGCTACTTTTTTAAAATGCTGGTACAATCCTTCCTGCGGAGGTTTATTATAGTAAGGAGTTATAACTAAAGCTCCATCAGCACCTGATTCTTTTGCAAATCGAGTTAATTCAACAGTTTCTATAGTACTATTACTACCACTCCCTGCAATGACTGGCACACGGTTATTGACCTGTTTAACAACAAATTTTACAACTTCTTTATGCTCCTCATGAGACAAAGTTGCAGACTCACCGGTTGTCCCGCAAGGTACTAAACCATTAATCTTATTCTCAATTTGAAACTCAATAAGCTTCTCAAAATCATTCCAATCTATTTCACCATTTTTCATTGGTGTTATAATAGCAGTAAAAGCTCCTTCAAACATAAATACCTCCATCTTTTATATAATCATAATTTAGTGGAGGGTTTAAACCCTCCACTACATATTTTTCACAGTTTCATACAAATTAAAATCAATCTAAAATATTAATTTATTATTTTTTGTCAATAAAATTATACATACTTACTTCTTCTTAATAAATAATTATACAAAATATCCTCATAACTCGTAGAAGTATTAAAATAATGAATATCAATATTAGACCGCGTTGCAAAGTTTTCAAGTATCTTGTAATGCTTTGTAATATTCTTAATATATTCTTCCTTAATAGAAACCGGGTTTAATATTAAAAAGTCATTCAGTTCAAGGTCAATGAATTTTGTATTATTTTTAAATGAAAAGTCCAACTCGATTTGATCATTAATAACAAACAGTATAACATCATTCTTTTTACTTTTAATATGTTTTACACCATCAATAATTTTATTAACATTACCCAAAAAATCAGAAATTATAATAACCAGTGACTTTTTCTTTATCTTTTCACTTAAAGTAATAAGTGTTTTTTTAAACTCACTTTTACCACTTGACCTTATTTTTTCCAGCTCATTTAATACATTATTTATATAAATCAGTTTTTTAGACATAGAATAATACTGGCAAATCTTGTTTGAAAACAAAGATAACCCTGCATAATCATTGAAAATAACAGAAAGATACAATAAAGAACCTGCAATATATTTTGAATACTCCAGCTTGCTTAAAGAACTACTGTATTTAAATTTCATGGATTGACTGATATCTAAGAAAATATTAAGATTAAGATTAGATTCCTCATTAAACCTTTTGATATAATATCTATCTGTTTTTGCATAAAGCCGCCAGTCAATATATTTTAAATCATCACCATGGTTATATACCCTGTGATCCCTGAATTCTACATTTATCCCAAATCGACTGCTTTTATGCTGCCCTGAAATAAATCCTTCTACTATTTCCTTAACTCTTAAATGAAAATGTTTAATCTTGGAAAGGTAATGTGGATCTAAATACTTATTATATTTTTTTATTTGCATATTAAATTACAATTGAATTACAATTTTTTTTATCATGTCATGATTTTTTATTAAGATGCTCAATAATTTTACTAACAACATCCCATGATTTAACACCTTCTGCCTCTGCATTAAAATTAGTGATAATACGATGAGAGAGGACATTATTAGCAACAAAATTAACATCATCGCGTGAAACACTATATCTACTATCAATAATAGTCTTAACCCTGGAAGCATGTACAAGATACTGTGTTGCCCTGGGCCCTGCTCCCCATTGAACAAATTGATTAATAAAGGAAAGAGGATTTTTTTTATGAGGACGGGTTAATCGTACCATTTTTACTGCATAATTTAATACAAAATCAGATACTGGTATATCTTCCACCATATTCTGAACATTTAAAATAGCATTTTTATTTACAACCTTTTTTATCCCTTTTAAATAACCGGTTGTATCTTTTTTAGCTATAAGTTTTTCCATGTTTTCTTCAGGATAATCAATATAAATACTGAAAAGGAATCTATCAAGTTGGGCCTCAGGTAATGGGTATGTTCCTTCCTGTTCAATAGGATTCTGGGTAGCTAAAACAAAAAAAGGATTATCAATGGAGTATGTTTTCCCATTAATTGTTACAATTTTCTCCTGCATGGATTGTAATAAAGCCGCCTGTGTTTTTGGCGGGGTTCTGTTTATTTCATCAGCCAGTAAAACATTGGTAAAAACAGGGCCCTGAATAAATTTAAATGTTCTTTTTCCTTTTGCTGACTCTTCAATAATATCACTGCCAGTTATATCTGAAGGCATCAAATCAGGCGTAAATTGAACTCTATTGAAATCAAGATCCATTGCTCTTGCAAATGCTTTGATTAATAAAGTTTTAGCAAGACCAGGCACACCAATGATGATACTATGACCATTTGCCAGAAGAGAAATAAATACTTTTTCTAAAATATCCTTCTGACCAATGATAACTTTCTCTACTTCCTTAAATAACTTTTTCTTTAATAGGTCCACGTCTTTAATTAATGTTTTTTTATCTTTCATGGTAAGCTAAACCATCCTATTTATTTTTTTTCTTATGTCTATCTCTCTTTTTCCGCTTTTTTCTTTTATGTGTACCTATTTTTTGCAATTTTCGTTTTCTTCCACACGGCATAAACTAAACACCTCCTATTGTTTCATTTTTTTATTTCTTCTACATAATTTAATCTTAAATTTGATAATGTTGATTTTAAAATATTATCTTCTTCTTTAGATAAATTACTTTTTGTTTTTTCTTCAAGAATTTCAAGTAAATCAATTATTTCTTTAACCTGCATTAAATTCTTCTCCACTTTTCCTGTCTGCGGATTAGGAATTTTGCCAAGAAACTGCCATCCTAATGCTCCCAGCATAATTAAATAAGAATAAAATGTTAATTGAACAAGTGGTTTTTGAGCTTCATCCTGCTTGCCCACTGCCTGAGTATCTTTTCCTTCAACTTTTTTTTCCTCTTCTTTTATAGAAGGAGCTTTATTCTGTTTTTCTGTGTCTTTCTCTATTTTTTCATCACTTTTTTTTGTACTTCTTTCTTTTTTATCATCTTTTTCAGATACCATTAAATGCCTCCTCCTTAATTCTACAACAATTAAAATTGTGCACAAAATATATATATTAATTTTAAGAAATCAACTAAAAATTTATTGTATTGTAATTAAAAATTATTTTTTATAAAAAATAATTGAAATCATTTTTTTAATTATTATATTCTACCAGTTAAATAAAAATTATGAATTATTTTCTTCAAAATGAGGTAATGTAATAATGTTATCTATTATAAATGAAAATTTAGTATTAATTAAAAACCAACCAAAAAATAAAAATTCTATATTAAAAGAAATGGTTGAGTTATTGCATAAGCAAAAAAGAATAAATAACAAAGATAAATTTTTTAAAGAAATCACAGAAAGAGAAAAGATTCAAAGTACAGGAATTGGAGAAAATATTGCAATTCCACATGCTAAATCTGAAACCGTACGTCTTATATCTGTTGTAATTGTCATTTGTAAAAATGGAATTAATTTCAAAGCTGTTGATAATAAACCTGTAAAAATGATTGTTATGGTTGCTGCTCCAAAAGATTTTACAAAAATATATCTTCAAATAGTAGCTAAAATAGCTAGAATTTTAAAAAATATTAAATACCGTAAAAAACTCCTAAAAGCAGTCACACAAAAAAAAGTAGTAGATTTAATCAGGGATTTTGATCGTGCTTATCCTGATAGACTTAAAATAAAACTAAACAAAACAGATAATGTTCTTTTAAAAGATTTAAAAAACAGAGGATGACATGTATATATTAATGATAATTATTTATAAAGAAAAATATCTTGAAGATTTCCTGACAACTCTTGTAGAAGTAGGTATACTAAATTCAACAGTTCTTGAAACCCAGTCCCTTGAAGAAGCATTACCTATTAATGTACCTTTATTTGCTGCTTTAAAATTTACTATGGAAGGAGAAAAACCTTTTACTAAGATTGTTATATCATTAATTGATAAAGATGATATAATTTATGAAATAAATGATCTTTTACTGGAAAGCGGAATTGATATTACAAAAGAAAAAATTGGTGAAATATTAACTATTCCCATCAGCAATGCCGTTGGCAGAAAACCTTATATGTTTGTTAAATAAGTTGAAATTATATTCTAAAAAAATTATTTTTATTTAAAATATGAAAAAAATAATTATTTTAATGTGGACAACTGAATAAAAAGTATTATATATATCTCTCCTTGTGCTATATGCTTTTAAAAAAGAATTAGCACCCAAAATAAAAAAGGTCCGTAAGGAGGTTCTAAAAGTATGAAAGATTATGAACTTGTTCTTATTATTAAGGGAAATGAAAACAAGACACCTGAAGTTCTTGGTAAAATAAAAGAGCTCCTGTCATCTAAAAATATTAAAATCAACAAAGAAGAAACATGGGGATTAAAAAAATTAGCCTACCCTATTAAAAAAGAAGCAACAGGTTATTATGTAATTCTTAATATAACCTGTGATTATCCTAATTTAAATGCTATTGAAAAATCACTACAAATTAATGAAGACTTGCTTAGATACCGTATATTTAAATTTGAAGATAAGGTTGATAAAAAAATCAAGCAAAAGCCAAGGAGAAAAAAATGAGTGATGTAAATAGTGTTATAATTGTAGGGAGACTTGTAGAAAAGCCTATTTTAAAATATGCTGCTTCTGGAACTGCTGTATCAAATCTAAGGGTAGCTAATAATACCTACTCAAAAAGCAGTGAAAACAAAACAAAAGTAAATTTTTTTACTGTTGTTGTGTTTGGAAAACAAGCTGAAAATTGCGAAAAATATTTGGACAAAGGAAGACAGATAGTCGTAAATGGAAGGCTTGATCAAAATTCCTGGGAAGATAATAATGGGAATAAACGCTCAATAGTTAGAATAATCGCAAATAGTGTTCAGTTTATTGGTGGTTTACCCTCTTCATCTAATGCTGTTCAATCTCCCACTCCGCCCCAAACAGAAGAACCCGCAGCACCTGATGCACCTGAGACTGAAACAGATTTAAAAGGAGAAGCAGATTCAAAAGAAGAGACCAGTGATTTTGACTCTACATTTGAATCGCCAATTGATGATACAGACAACATTCCATTTTAAAAAAAATTCGGAGGAAAGAATAATGACAGAAGGAAATATTGAAAAAGGAAAAGTATCAGGTGAAAAGTATACAAAAGGAAGAAACTCTTCATCTGATCAAAGACCATATAGAAAACCTGCAAATTCAAGGTTTAAATCCAAACAAATGCCTTATTTCAAAAAAAAGGTCTGTAAATTCTGTATTGGTCACTATAAAAAAATATCATATAAAGAAATAGATATGTTAAAAAGATATAT
>CBDVEP010000065.1:0-16612 GCA_965373035.1 uncultured bacterium | reverse complement strand
AAAGACTAAAGTCTTAACTCCTACACTACAATTTTAGAAAACCTAAATTATTACAAAAATTATTAAAATCAAATAATACAAAATATATTTGGTTGAAAAAGGTAGAGAAAAAAATATTAAACTTTTGATTTGAGTGTTATGTTATGCCCTGGCACTTATTATGTTATGAAACATGGAATAAAAAAGGGGATGGTTTTAATTTTTAAATTAAAACCATCCTTCTTTTATTTTTTTAAATTCAAGATTTAGAATATATATCCTGAAACACCCATAAGAAGTTGAAAAACTCCACCACTTACTGAATCACCTTCATCAGCTCCTCTACTATCTATGGAATATCCAAGTTCAACATTTAAACTAATTTTATCACAGAGCATGATGGCAATTCCACCTGCTGGCATAATACTTATTCCAGTCATCTTTGTTTCATTAGTACCATCATCCATTGATATAGAATTATATGTAAATGCAATACCTAAATAAGGATAAACGCTACTATCTTGATCTCCAATATAATAAGCACCTTTTAAACCTAATCCTAATGTTGTTAAACTCGAATCACCTTCGCTTTCAGAGATGATATTTAAAATTGGACCAATAGCTAAACCTGGTATTATAAAGTATGAGATACTTGGCATAAAAATTATTGTTGATTGATCATCAATATATAAATCGCCTGATGCTGCACTAAATCCAATTACTCCACCTAACATCATACTTCCTTCATCAGTAGCATAATCAGCTGCATAACTTCCAACAGCCATAAGTAATATTATTGTTGTAATTAATAACTTTTTCATAATATTTTTTCCTCCATTTTTTAATATCATATTCCCCCAGGATTTTTTTTATATTTACTTCACCTCCTTATATTTACTAATTTTCCTGAATTTTTGGGAACTATGAATTTGTACACAATTTATTATTACAAATTTAAATGTCAAGTATTTTTCTTATATGTATTTTTCTTATATTATAACTGATCTATTTTATATAACATTTAAAAAAATTTGACAATGTATTAAAAACATTTATTTTATTAATCTATTTTTTTTTGGAGAATGATTTATGGAATTGAAAAGAGCTTTTATTAAAGGTACCGGGTTTTATGTCCCTGAGAAAGTCTTGACTAATCATGATTTAGAAAAAATGGTTGATACAAGTGATGAGTGGATTACTACAAGGACTGGTATTAAAGAGAGACATATTGCTGCTGAAAATGAAACCAGCTCAACTATGGGGGCAGAAGCTGCTAAGATGGCAATTAAAGATGCAGGACTTGTGCCTGATGACATTAATTTAATTATAACAAATACAATAACACCTGATATGCCCTTTCCCAATACATCTGCTTTAATAGGGACAATTCTCAGGATAAAAGATGCCGGGATTTTTGACATTGAAGCTGCATGCAGTGGATTTATTTATGGTATATCCATTGCAAATCAATATATTCGAACAGGAGAATATAAAAACATACTGGTTATAAGTAGTGAAGTCCTGTCCCGTGTAACAGATTGGGAAGATCGGAATACATGTGTTTTATTTGGAGATGCAGCAGCGGCTGCTGTTGTTTCTATCTCAGATAGTGAAAGTGAAATTATTTCTACATATTTAAGTGGTGATGGAAAATATAAAGACCTTTTATATATGCCTGGTGGAGGCTCATTACACCCTGCAACTGAAGAGACTGTAAAAAATAGATTGCATTATATGAAAATGAAGGGTAATGAAACATTTAAAGTTGCTGTAACAATGATGAGTGAATCAGCTTTAAAATCATTGGATAAGGCAGGCTTGAAAAAATCTGAGGTTGATTTATTAATTCCTCATCAGGCAAATATGCGAATTATTAAAATGGTTCAAAAAACACTGGATTTAACTGATGAGCAGATGTATATTAATTTACAGAAATATGGTAATACATCAGCTGCAACTGTTCCCCTTGCACTTGCAGAAGCTGTACGGGAAGGAAGAATTAAAAGAGGAGGCAACCTGGTATTAGCTGCTTTTGGGGGTGGTTTTACATGGGCATCAGCAGTTATAAAATGGTGATATTAAGGGAGTTTATAAAAGTATAACCTGTTATTTTTAAATTTTGTTAATATTTCATAAGAACCATTATAATCAATATCTTTTATTACAGGGATATCAGTTCCTCTTACTTTATAAAGTATTTCTGCATTTTTATTTAAAATGTAAATATAATTATTCATAAAGGGAATGAATATCTCATCCTGCTTATCATTGTTTATATCAAAACATAAAATTTTAGCATTTTTAACAGGGGGTATATAAAATTTTTTTTCTAAGTATAAGGTTCCATCTGTATTTAAAATAATAAGCCTGCCTATGCTTGATACCATAACTATTTTATATTTATTATTTATTTTAGTTACAGCAGGTGGATTTAAAAACCTGCCTTTTAACAGGAATGTTTTTATAATTCCTTTTTTATTTATAAATAAGAGCTCACCTTTTTTTGATAAAATCATGATTTGCTTTTTATGGTGAATATTACAGGGTGTTATAAAATAACTTTTTTTAACTGGAATATTTATAATGGTATTAGTAATAACATTACTATTGGCAAGACTGAATATCTTTAATTGATTGGTTTTTGAAGTAATAGGTAAAATAATATTGTTTGTTTTAATATTAATAAAATTAGTGATAATCAGTTTATTAACTTGTTCCCTGCCTGAATAAAAGGGGAATCCATTAATTGTTTCTCCATTAATATTATAACTATGTATTATGTTTTTTTCATCAATTAAAATAATGTCAGGTATGTTGTCCTGGTTAATGTCCTTTATAATTGGCTGAAAAACTATTTTATTTGTAAAAGTGATTTTTTTTATTTTTATTCCTATATGATTAATAATGAGTATTTCATCTTTTTTAGAAACTGCAATTATATAATACCTATTTATCCCCGGATGATATAATATATTAACAGGAAATTTTAAATTATTATTAATTTTTACAGGCCAGCCATAAGGTTTCCTTAAATATATATTTAATACATTAATCATACCTGAAGAGTCTCCAAAAATGATTTCATCCCGCCTGGAAGCATTAATATTTTTTATAAGAGGAATTCCAAGAATAAGTTTATTAGATTTTAAAGGCCAGTTAGGTAATAACCTGATTTTATCTTTTTTTTCATTCTGAAGATAAAAGTTTTTTAAAATACCATTTTCTGTAACTTTTAATGTAAATATGCCGGCATTATAATTTTTTAATATTTGAGAGAGAATATTTTCCTGCTTGAGGAAAGGGATGTTTTTTAATTGTTTATTCCAGTAAATAAAAAGACTTGATGTCTTGATTTTTTTATTAATCTTATGAAACAATTTATTTGAGTAAATTAATAATTCTTCATTATGATTTAAGTTAATGACATGTTTTATAACTTCCTTATTCTGACTGATTAAAAAATGTCCTTTCCATATTGTATAATAAGGCAGTGACAGGTTGGGGTCAAATATTTTTGTAAGTATCTCTAAAAGAAGAGGAAATTTTAATTGATAAATTTTATAATTTTTATAGAGGTCAGTTTGCGGCTCTGAAAAATATGAACTATCAGCAATTTTTTTCAGCATTATTTCAGCTTTATTTAAATCCTTAATTTCTAATAATATAATTCCTGATTTATACCTGTAAATATTAGCTATTGTAATTTTATTACCAAGCCATGAGAAAAAAAGTTCTTCTATTGGTATGTTAAAATATTTTTCAATTTTTTTTTCAGCAGATTGAATATCATTTTTTGTTTTTTTATTATAAGCTAGTATTTCCTTGGCAAATTGCCATGCTTTTTTAAAGTTTTTAAAAGAAAATGTAATAAAGCTCTCTGTTGTTTCTGGTAAAAGGTTTAAAGTTTTTATTTCATGGATATTTTCTGTGAATAATTTTTTATATTTATCTCCTGAAATATTAGTTAAAGTGCTGAATCCATTTAACACTGTTATGTCTTTTCTAATATCCAGGGAGAGTCCTGTTTGAGGGATATAATTTAAAAAATGTAATGTACGATAAAGATTATAATTGGATTTTTTTAAATCTGATACGACCATCCCTGTATTAATATAAAAACGAAAGGTCTTAAGTTGTGTAATATTAGCTTTTACCTGAAGATAGTTTTCATTTTCCATTAGATTATTTTTTGATATATAGGAATCAATACTCTCCTTAATAGCTTTTTTACTGATTGAGAAAAGTAATAAATTTCTGTATAATGAAATGTAAAAGTTTTTTTTATTGTAAAGAATTTTAAAATGATATATATGAAATCCTTTATAGGAATAAAGATTATGGAATTTAAAAGCAGTAGAGGTTTTTTTATATTTTTTTAATAATGTTAAATAAAATTTAAAAAGTGTGTTTTTAAAGCCTGTTTCGAAAATAAAGATAGGATACCGGTTTTTATAAGAAACAAGTATTGAAGGAGAATTAAGCAATTTAATAATAAATTTATTTTCATTATATATTTTAATTTTTATATCAGTTAAGGTTTTATATATTTTATATGCATGATGATAGATAATAGGATTAAAAAAAACTGTTTTATCTGATTTTTTAATTAAATCAAGAGTAGATTTAGATTGAATAAAAAGAATATAGTTAGGGGATATAAATTCTTCAGGTTTTAGGGCTTTAAAATAAAAAATCAGTAATTCTGCTAATAGAACAGAGATCACAAGACTGATAAGAAGAAATACTATGTGTCTTTTTTTCATTAAAACAATTTAATTTAATAAAATGGAATTTCAAATTAAATTTTTTTCTGGCTTTTTAATTATTAATTGTTATGATTTTATTTATAAATAATAATTAAAGAAAGGGAGAAAAAATATGGATAATTTTGAATTTGCACAAAGTGTGCCGGAAGAAACCAGCCTGGCAATAGACGGGATAAAATATGCCAAAGATATATGGATGAAGATGATTAAAAATGCAAAAGTATGTATAGATATTGGTCAATTTTATATTACCAGTATTAGAGGAGAATCCATGGAGCCTGTTTTAAATGCAATATGCGGAAAAGCAAAAAAAGGAATAAAGGTAAGAATTATTGTGGATAAAAATATGGCTGAATGCAATTATGAGGAGAGTTATTTCAGTAATATGGAAAATATCGAAATAAGAAAAATTGACATGATGAAACTCACAGGAAGTATTATGCATGCTAAATATATGATTATTGATAAGGAGATTGTTTTTATAGGAAGTCAGAATTTTGACTGGCGTTCATTAACACAGGTACATGAGATAGGGTTTTATGTAAAGAATAAAATGTTTGCTCATGCAGTATTGAAAATTTTTGAATTAGACTGGGAAATGGCGGAATCTGGCAAATTACCAAAGATTGATAAAAAGAAAAGACAGGAATCCCCGGAATTTATATGTACTTATCAGGGTGACAAAATTACCATTACACCTGCTTTTTCCCCTTCTAAAATTACACCTTCTGAGTTTTCCATTGAACTTGATGAAGTTGTTAATTTAATTAATCAGGCTAAAAAAAATATTTTTGTCAGTGTAATGGAGTATTCTCCTGTAAGTAATTATTCCAGGAAGTATTTAACAAAGATAGATTTTGCATTGCGAAAAGCAGCTATTAAAGGCATATCCATTAAATTGCTTTTTACAGACTGGGCAAGTAAGGATCCCAGCATTAGTTTTATTAAAAGTCTGGCTGCCCTACCAAATATTGAGGTGAAATTAAGTTCTATCCCGAGATTAAAGAGTAAATTCATTCCTTTTGCAAGGGTTTCTCATTGTAAATTTATGGTTGTGGATAATGATAAATCATGGATTGGTACTACGAACTGGGAACCTGATTATTTCCTTTCTTCAAGAAATATGAGCATTGTAATTAAGGGAGTTGGCCCTAATAAAAAATTACGTGAATTATTTTTAAATACATGGACACAGGATTTTTCACAATTTGTTGATTTATCAAAACAATATATTCCTCCCCAGATTTCAGATTAATGAGAAAGAATGGGGACGGTTCTGATTCTTTTATGTAGGGGAGGGTTTTAAACCCTCCTACCCATTCGGGCACTGAAGCCTACAAATACAAACAAAAAATAAAAAGAATCAGAACCGTCCTCATTCTTTCATTCTTTCTATGGTTGATGTGGATATCCGTAATTTAGGCTCACGCCTGATTGCAAAGATAAGAAGAAAAAAGTAAAATCTATGAATAAAGACCATTATGATCTTGCTGTTATAGGCGGCGGCCCGGCAGGTATAATAGCTTCAGGTATTGCAGCAGAGAAAGGTGCACGGGTAATACTGCTTGAGAAGAATAACAGATTAGGCAAAAAATTACTTCTTACTGGTAAGGGCAGATGTAATATTACTAATGCTGAATGTGAAAAAGCCAGGTTTATTGAGGTTTTCGGTAAAAATGGTAAATTTTTGTATTCTTCTTTGCATTCTTTTAGTGTTGAAGATACTGTAGGGTTTTTTCATAAACTGGGATTATCTACAAAAATAGAGCGAGGCGGAAGGGTATTCCCTGAAAGTAATAGAGCAGAGGAAGTGCTTTCTGTTTTATTTGGATTCTTAAATAAAAATAAAGTAGTAATAAAACAAAATTCTCCAGTATTAGATTTAATTAAGAAAAATCAAAGCATAGATAAATTAAGACTTACAAAAGAAGAAATAAAAGCAGAAAAATATATTTTATGTACAGGGGGCCTGTCTTATCCTTCTACAGGCTCAACAGGTGATGGAATGAAATGGGCTGAAAAACTGGGGCATACTGTAATACCCTGTAAACCTGGTTTAGTTTCCGTAAGAGTAAAAGAGAAGTGGGTGAAAGAACTGCAGGGTCTGAGCCTGAAGAATGTTCGTATTAATATTTATCAGAATAAGAAACAGGATGAACGGTTTGGTGAAGCATTATTTACACATGATGGATTAAGCGGTCCTATTATTTTAGATATGAGTAAAACGATTCTTAAGCTGCAAAAAGAGGGAAATGTCGAGCTTCATATTGATTATAAACCGGCTTTGGAATATAGCAAACTTGATGAGCGGATACAGAGGGATTTCAGACAATATAGTAATAAAATATTTAAAAACAGTCTTGCATCATTGCTGCCCAGAAAGTTAATACCTGTAGTTGTGCAATTATCCGGTATTAATTCATCCAAGCAGGTAAATAATATCACAAAAGAAGAAAGAAAAAAGCTTGTTCATTTATTAAAAAATATGGTATTTCATGTGAAGAATCTTTCAGGATTTAACAGTGCAGTAATTACAATTGGGGGCATTGCATTGAATGAGATAGATCCAAGGACCATGAAGTCAAAGATCATTGATAATCTGTATTTTGCAGGGGAGATAATAGACTTAGATGGACCAACCGGCGGGTACAATCTTCAGGTCTGCTGGAGCACTGGATACCTTGCAGGAAATTCTGTTTTCTGATTTTATATTTTATTTTTTTTTGACTTTTTATAAACACGAGTTATTTTAATGGTACTTAAAAATACTCGTGAGTATTTTTAAGTTAGGTTTAAATTAATAATGTATATTAAACGATATATAGAAAAACCAATATTAACTGATCTTGAAAAAAAAATGGTATTTATTGGGGGACCGCGTCAAACCGGAAAAACAACATTAGCAAAACAACTCTAATTATATAATTTTTAAAAATTGTTTCCTATGAAAAAAATGTAATTTTTTAGAAATTGCGATATAATATTATTATGGGAAAGGGTGCCAGAACTTCTTTATTAATTATTGGCTTGCTTTTTTTTGTTATGACTTCATTACAAATATTACAAAGTGAAATAACTTATTGGGATATTTATGGTGTAAGTTCAACAGCCTATTGGAGAGTTCAAAATGATTATATTATAAATGACTATTTAGCTGCAGAGATCCTTCCTAATGGGCCTATTACTGATCCTTCTGGAGATAATAGTAAATATTTATGGCAGACTGTTAATATTAATCCCAATTATTCTTATAATTTATCTGGCTACATTCTTTTTAATAGTACAAGATATACAAAAGCTTATTTAAGAATAATGTGGTATCCTGAATTAGATGGTGGAGGGGGAAACCTTGGTGATGTTGAATCTACTTATGTTACTAATGTAAGTAATGATTTTGTTTTTCGTTCTATTACTAATGTTAGTCCGCCTTTAGGAACTTTATCCTGTAAAGTAGAATTATATTTTTATTATTATAAATGGACTCCTTTTGAGTCCATTTATTTTGATAATATTAAATTCACTTCATCTGAAAATTTTGATGTTAATTTAATTCAAAATGGTGATTTTGAATATGGTTGGAATTATCCAGTTCCTTCTACATCTACCAAAAATTATAAAATTTTTGCTTATCCAAGAGTTTTTACTCCAAGGGGATATGATAAATTATGCAGTATTAATATAAAAGTAAATAAAGTTGATAGTATAGTCCGGGTTGAATTATTATCACTTAATGGTGTTGTAAAAAGAGTATTTTATAGTGGCATATTAAATTCTCTAAATACTTCAATTTTATGGGAAGGAAGAGATGATAAAGGGGTTATATTACCAATGGGCATTTATATTTTAAAGATGAAGGTTATTGAATATGAAAATAATGTACCTAAAGAAAAAGAGTTTAAATCTCTTGTTGTATTAGGGAATAATTTAAGGTAAAGTTAATGAGAATATTGTTATTTATTAGTTTAATTTCCTTATTTACTTGCCCTCTTTTTGCTGATATACCTTACTGGAACTGTTATGGAGAGACTTCTATTGATTGGTTTATAACTGATGAAGATTATCATTCAGGGATTCATTCAGGTGAGATGTCAAATCCTACCAGTAGTACTTATAAAATATTATATCAATCTGTTGCTATAGAATCAAATAAAAGCTATTCAGCAGAAGTCTGGGTGAAAAATATTAATTATACAAACACTGATTATGTTAAACTGCGGCTGGGGTTTTGGAAGGATGATTCATGGCAGGGAAATTCATTCAAAACTTATCAAGATCAGAATACAGTTACTCTCAGTTCATGGGTTAAGTTATCAATATTAAATCAGGCAGCTAATTTAACTAACCATTATGCCAGGGTGGGTTTATATGTTCATTATCCATCAATAGGAAACTATAAAGCTTATTGGGATGATGTCTGGTTATATGCTACAGATAATCCCAGTGTTAATTTATTACAGAATGGTGATTTTGAAACAACAACTGGACCTTCTGGTAGTGGAGAAGATACAATTGATATTACAAAGTCATCATCTAATATAAAAATAACCTTAGATAGGAAAATATTCTCTCCTCATGATAATGAAAAAGTTAAAATTAATTTTAATCTTCCTTATAAAAATTCAGATTTATTAATACGGGCTTATGATATTAAAGGCAATATTATCAGGGATATTTATAATACAGATGAATTAGGCTCAACTTTTTCATCATGTTCCGGGACAGTTTATTGGGATGGTAAGGATGATTTTGGGAAGATAGTGCATATTGGACCATATTTTATTTACCTTGAAGCTACGAATAAATATACAGGAGAGGTAACACGATTGAAGGCTCTGATTATTGTTGGAAGAGCATTAGAGTAGAATTAGTATCTTTTTAAAAAATCGAATTTTGAGAAGATACTAAAATTACTTAATCTAATGGAGGCGAAGCCATGAAAAGAATAATAATCGTTCTATATATAATATTTTCTCTGCCATTTATAATCCACGCGGCTTTTTCAGAGAAATTTAATGGTGCAAGACCCATGGCTTTAGGCGGGAGTTTTGCTCCTATGGCAGATGATATTAATTCCATTTATTACAATCCAGCAGGTCTGGTTTCCATTACAGGACTTTCTGCCGGGGCAAGTTTTATGCAGTATTATAATATGAATGAATTGCAGAATTTTATTATTAGTGCTGCATATCCTACTGAATTTGGTGCTTTTGGAATTAGTTATCATTCTTATGGCTTTTCTCTTTATAAAGAAACCCAGATGATATTTACACATGGTTTAATGTTTCTTAGAAAAATTCAATTCGGGTATAATTTAAAATATATGAGATTATCACTTTCCCATGATCCGGATATAACTCCTGTTATTGAGTATGGTTCAGATTCATTAATAACATTCGATGTTGGCTGTAAAGTTGAAATTAATAGGAATTTTTCTGCCGGGGCTTATGCTATGAATGTAACATCACCTATGATTGGGAAAAACAATGCTGAAGAGTCAGACCAGAAATTTACAATGGGAGTTGCTTATAAACCAGCAGGCGGCTTAACAACTACCTTATCTTTTGATAAAGCAATAGAGGACGAGTACCAGATTCGGGTAGGGGCTGAAATGTGGGTTTATAAATTTGTTGCTTTAAGAGGCGGAATTCAGAGCAGACCTTTTAATTTTACTTTTGGGGCGGGGGTTAATTATAATTCTGTATATATTGATTATGCGCTTGTTAATAATAATTTACTGGGGGAGACACATGTTTTTTCAATATCAGTTATGCCTGGAAAAGGTATAAGAAGGGATATTTTTATCAGTAAAAAAAAGAGAAAGAGGCTTCCCTCAAAAACAGAAGAGGTATATTATACAGGGCCTAAGATTAATATTAATACAGCAACTGCAGAAGAATTGACTGAGTTACCAAGAGTAGGTCCTAAAACAGCTAAGAGGATTATTGATGACAGAACATTAAATGGACCATTTATAACTAAACAGGATATAACCAGGATCAAAGGGATTGGTCCGAAAACCTTTGCTAAGTTTAGACACATGATCATGGTTGGTGAGGAAGAGGAAGAGGAAGAAAAACTAAAATTAAAGGGATTTGATATTAATACAGCCCAGATGAAAGAATTTGTTGCCAATGGAGTCTCTCCTTTAAGTGCGATTAAAATTATCAAGTACAGGGAGGCTAAAGGAGGTATTGCCGGTCTTGATGAGTTAAATAAAATCCCTGGTGTTAAAAAAGAAGATATTGAAAAGATTAAAAAACTTGTAGAGGGAGTAAAGTAAAATTACATAATATTATGTTTAAAAGATTTAATTTTATTTTAACTCTTCTTGTTTTTTGTGCGAGTTTATTACAGGCAGAAATGTCTCCTAAAGATAAAAATTATTTTAATAAATTTACCCAGAAAAAAAGGGATATTAATAAAATAAAATTAATACATTTAAAACGATTTTTTCCTATGATTGGACTTTCAGAAGAAGAAGCAGAAAAGGTTTATAATCAAAAGAAAAAGGCTGAAATAAAGGATTATGATGATTTAAAAAAATTAAAATTCAGCGATGAAAAAATAAAAATATTAGAAAAATATTTTTTAATTAAGATTAGACCTCCTGAGGAGAAAAAAGAAGGTATTAAAGAGAAAAAACCTTTAAAGAAAAAGCCGCCAGAAAAAAAATTAAAAAAAGAGATATTTATAAAAAAAGATTTAACAGAAATAATTGAAGAGCAGGAAATAGAAGATGAAGATGCTATTTCAGAATTACAGAAATATATTGATAGTCCTTTAAATATAAATAAAGCTTCAAAATCTGAATTGATGGAGCTTCCTGATATTTCTCCATTAATTGCTGTAAGGATAATTAAATATGTAAAAGACAATAGAGGTTTTAAAAAAATAGAGGAGCTAAAGAAAGTAGAGGGAATAGATGATGAACTTTTTGAAAAAATTAAAATATATGTTACAGTTGGTATTCATGAAATAATAATTACAACTCCTACTGGTGAAAAAGTTAAAAAAATAGAGAAAATTAAACCAAAAATATTTAAAGGAAAGGCTATACAAAGAATTTATATTAAAAGACCTATGGATGATTTATATTTATCCCGATACACAAATACGTACTATGGAAAGGACTTGAGTAATATATTTTTTTATAACAGATTTGATTTTAATTTTTTTAATCATTTACATATAGAATTTATGGGTGAAAGAGATTTTGCTGAACAAGGCTTAAAACCCGGGGATAGTCTAAATATAAAAGAACTTGAAATTTATGATATGGTAACATGGAATATATATCTTGATAAAATATGGTATATAGAGAGAATAATAGTTGGTGATTATAAAATGGAGATTGCACAGGGTCTTTTATTTGAGCAGGGATTTGGCGGTGTCCTTTTAAAAAACAGTCTTTATAAGAGTCCGGTAAAAAGGAGAGATAGAGGTATTAAACCACATCACTCAGCAAATCAGTCAAGAACGCTTTATGGTGCAGCAGCACAGTTTATTATAGGTCCTGTTATGGTTTTTCCGTTTTTTTCCCAGAAAAAATGGGATTCACAATTAAAAAATAGAATGGGTAGCGACAAACAATATGATTATAATGATAATGATAGTGATGGTATTCTTAATAAAGATGATACTGATGTTGACGGCGATGGTATTCTGGATTTTCAGGATAATGATATTGAATATTCTGTTTCAACTACATTAGAAAAAATTATTCAATATGAGGCAGGGAATGGAGATTATCATCAAACCCCTTCTGAGATTAATAATAGAGAAAATTTTACTGAGAAATTATATGGAGGTCGTTTAAATTTTTTGTTTTTAAATCAGACACTTAATTTTGGCGGGACTTATTATTATGCTCAATATAGCCATTTAGTTGACCCTGTTTTAGGAGAATTTGACAGGTTTTATAAATTTAGGGGGAGAGATTTGAATGGCATGAGTGTTGATTATGATTTTTTTATACGTAATTTCAATTTTTATGGTGAGATAGCACGGTCATGGCATACTATTGAAACATGGCAGACTAATCAGGCTCATGATTTTTCCGAAAGAGCCATGGCAACTAATATAAATGGAACAGAAAATATTGGATATGGGAAAATTTTCGGGATGATTTCTGACTTTAAACAGGTTAGATTATCAACTATATATTTTGATTTGGATCCAAATTTTTACAGCCCCCGTGCAAATGTTATAGATGATATTGGGGGAAATATTCAGGGATTTATTCAAGGTATATATGGTAAATTCTCCAGTGATTTAAAAGTATGGGGTTATGCTAAATTTAAGCGAAATAAATGGCGAAGTTATAATTTAGGGACATTATCATATGATCATTACTATAAAGGTGGTTTTGAAAACAGGATTACAAGACGCTTAACATTTGAATGGCAGGGGACATATCAATTTCAAACAGATGAGCATAGACCAGATGAAAAAAGAAGATGTGTTTTTCGTTACCAGCTTGATTGGAAACCTGTTAAAATTGTTCATTTTCGTGTACGATATGAAAATACAACTGTTCGATATCCTTATAGAAATGAACCATGCGATGAGGAATATGCTTATGGTGATGTAGGGTATGCACATATTAAAATAAAACCTGTAAAAAGATTAACAATATATTCACGATTTACATATTTTCATACTACTCATTTCGATGCAGCTGTTTATGTACATGAGAATGGATTAAGATTTTGGCCTGAATGTGTAAAATCATTTTCAGGAGAAGGGTATAGATTTTTTATTTATTTACATAATAAATTAACAAAGGAATTTTCTTTTGAAATAAAATATGGCGTAACACATAATTATACAAGAGCAATGTCCGAAATATTATCTAAGCATGAAATTAAAACGCAGATTATTTATAAATGGTAAAGATAAAATGAAAAAAAATTATATTATTTTTTATATTTTATTTATATTTATTATTTTTAATATTAACCTTTTTTCATTTACATATTTAGGTAGTCTTTTTTGTGGAGATCCAGTTTTTTATCTTGATAGTCAATCCCTGGGAATGGGAGGTACGGGGATTGCATATAATAATTCACCTTTAACAATTAAAAACAACTCAGCAAATTTAAGTATGTCAGATAAGATAATGTTTCAGATAAATGGAAATATTTTTTCACTTAGTGAAAGAATTTTAGATGTCACAAAAACAAGTGCTTCTTCAGGTGTTAGTTATTTTGATGCAAATATCAATAGCCAGACTTATATTAAATTAGATTCCTTTGGTTTAATTGTCCCTATAATAAAGTCAGCAGCATTAGGAATCAGCTATTACAATTTTTTTGATTTTAATTATGACAATTCTACTTATAAATATAAATCAGCAAAAGAGAGGATTGGTTTTTATGACTTAAAGCAGACTGGAGCATTGAATAGCATATCAATAGCTGGCTCTTTTAATTATAAAAAAATTATATTTATTGGATTGGGAATAGATATACTTAAAGGACAGAAGAATTTAAAAAATGTTGTATATGATTACCCAACCGGGAAAAGTAAAACTCAGGATATTTCAGAAAGTATTGATATGACTGGCTCCAGAATAAACATAGGAGTGAATGTGGGAATAACTAAACAAGTCCATGTTGGCTTTTTTTATCAGACACAGCCTACTGTGTCTTTTAAAGGTAATGAGAAAGATTTACTGGCAAATACAAGCACTAAAAGGGATTATGAAATTACTTATCCACAGAGATATGGTATTGGAATGGCTTATGAATTTCTAATAGGTTATAATACAATTTTTGCCTGTGATTTTATTTTTACACCATGGAAGAATAATACAACATATAAAGATAATGTAAGAACTTCTTCAGTGGAAACAACTTTAAGGGGGACTCCCGGATATGAGTATTTAAATAATTCTTATGAAATGCATCTTGGTGCTGAACATATGATTATATTAAAAACAAAAGTTTTGAGAATGCCCATTCGTTATGGATTATTATGGGTACCTCATTATTTAGATGATAGAGTGGAGCTGGTTATGATAACATTTGGGATTGGATTTGAAGGTCCTTATTTTTTGGATTTTTATACAAAAATAGGGATTTCAGCAGGTGTTGGGAAACGGAACTTTATTGGAAATTATGGAAAAGAACCTTATGACCCGCCTGTAGAAGAAGAATTAAAACCCAGGGTTGATGAGAGTATTCAAAATATTTTATTAAGTTTGAGCTTGGGGTTTTAGAAGTTATGTTAAGTATGAAAAAATTATTAATATTATTATTTATTAGCTTGTTCAATTTTAGCCTGCTTTCAGGATATACTTATTATAATAATTACAAATGTATTGGCATAGGTGATTATACTTTTGGAATCAATGCAAAACAATTATCAATGGGCACTACTGCCGGGTTAAATAAAATTGGAGCAGGCAATCTGCTGTATAACCCTTCTGCTCTTGCATTATTTAAAGATATTAGCCTGGATATTTCTTCAGAATTAGCTTTTATCTCAGAAGCTGTTGACACATTATATTCAACTGATGAAGATGATGAGGACATGCAGAATAATTCTTTTAATGTCTGGGATTATGGTAATATTGGAGTGGTTATTCCTATTGAAAAATTTTTATACATAGGGGCGGGTTATTATAAGTTCTGGGATTTAAGTTATAATAATAATTTTATCATATATGAATATGATGATGATTTGGAGAGGTATATTCGATCAGGTGCTTTCAGGTTTGAGAAGAATGGTTACATTAATAAAATACCAGTAGGCATAGCCTGTAATATTATGGATATTGTATCTGTTGGGGTTTCATACAGTTTAATAAAAGGTAATCAGGATTGTTTTGTTATGAAAGATAATTATTCTATAGACACAAATTATTATAATAGAACAACTGAGATAAATTCAGGGAATTTAAATATTGGAGTAACAGTTAATTTAATGAAAAATTTATCTATAGGGGGCTATTTTGAAACAGCATCAAAAATGAAATTTAAAGATAGTTTAACCCTGGCATGGGAAGGGACAAATCTTGAATACACAGGGACAATTGAAAGAGAAAGGACATATCCCCAGGTAATTGGAATTAATGTTTTATTTAAAGCATCTGATTATTATGATTCAAAATTTTTACTGGATATTATTTTTAAGAATTTTAAAGATATTAAACAAAAAGTTGAGCATTATAAAGGAAATATTTTTGATTTTGCTTCTGACGAAGAATTATCGTCATTAACAAACAGTTTTTCTTACTCAGAAGTTTATCCTGAAATCCATAATGTTATTGAAATATCCATGGGAGCAGAACATATATTTTCAGTAAATAAAAAAACAAGATTCCCTATTCGATATGGATTTTTATATCGTCCATCTGGATTTGAAAATGATGTTAAATTAATAGCTATTTCATTAGGTTCAGGAATTCATACAAGGTTTTCTAAATTTAAAGTTAATCTGGATTTAGGATTTTTATATGGCATAAGGGAGACAATTGATTATTGTGAGGGTAGATATCCTTCTTTTATTACAGGAGATACAGCTTTTCTTAGGAAGATAAAAGAGTCATTTAATGTTTTTATGCTGTCATTACAATTGCGATATTAAATTAATGAAGGCTTTTCATAAAAGCATCTACAAATAAACCTGTTAAGAATGGATCAAATTGAGTTCCCGCACCTTCTTTAATAATACTTAATGCTGTTTTAAAAGATTTGGAAGGTCTATAAGGACGGTAAGAAGTAATGGCATCATAGCTGTCAGCTATTTTAATGATACGGGCATATAAAGGAATATTTTCACCTTTTAGTCCTTCAGGATATCCAGGATATTTTCCTTTTATACTTCCATCCCATCGCTCATGATGATATTTAATGGCTAATAAT
>CBDVEP010000064.1:0-16631 GCA_965373035.1 uncultured bacterium | reverse complement strand
TAACATGGGAATCAGTTATGCAGACTTGAAGAATTATATTAAAGCCATAGAAAATTACGAAAAAGCAATTAAAATAAAGCCGGATTATTTTCAAGCTTTTTATAACATGGGATTAAGTTATACAAAAATAGGAGATTATAAAAAAGCCATAGAATGTTATGAAAAAGTAATTAAAATAAAGTCTGATGATTATCAAGCCTTTAATAACATGGGAAATAGTTATTCAGACTTGAAGAATCATAAAAAAGCCATAGAATGTTATGAAAAAGTAATTAAAATAAATCCAGATGATTATTTGGCTTTTTATAATATGGGATATAGCTATGCAGAATTGGGAGATCATAAAAAAGCCATAGAAATCTATAAAAATTGTATTAATAAAATGTCGAGTTTTAACTATTATGATATTGATCTCTTGAAAAATATTAAAAAATCTGTTAAAAATGTTTATAATGAAAAAACAGCAATTGATAAGCTGAGTAATAAAAATTTATCACTTATAGAAAGGCTTTCTACAATTCAAGCAATAATTAGTCTTAATCTGTTTAATGGCAGTGAGGCTATTATTAAACATTTATTTACTAAATTTGAAAATGAAGCAGAAAAACATCAAATATTAATAAAAGAGCTTTATTTTTATTTTATGTTTGAGACTATTTTACGATTAAATGAAGCTTCAGGTGAATCAAATCCGGAAATTACAGCAAAATATTTTCTAAGATGTGCTTTGTTATTAAAGGATAAGCGTAGAACTGAAAAAAAAATTTTTGAATTTTTAATTAATTATGTTAAAAATCAAGACAAACAAAAAATGAAAAAAGAAGCTTTACAAAAAGTTTTCTCAGAGTGGCAGAAACTTAATATAAAATTACCAGAATCAATTGAAATTTTATTGGAAGCATTAATAAATCCAAATTCACGTGATGCCCAAGTATGGAGTACTGATCCCTTGTTTAAACAGATTCTAACAATGTTTGATTTTAATAATTAAAAGTACTGTTAGGAAAATTCTAAAAATGTACTCAATAATTGTTATAAAAATTATAAAATATAATTATATTCTACTCTTATATGTATAACTTACTTCTTCATTTATTTTAAAAGATATATTTAAGATAAATTACCATTATGCTTAAGTCTGCTAATAAATGACTTATCAGAGGTATATAAATTGTTTGAAATTTATATCTGATATATCCCCAGAAAATTCCAGCAAAGAAGATAACTAAGGAAGAATTAAATAAGATAGCAGTTAAGTTTGGTGTAAAACCAACAGACTGAATAAGTAAGAAATAAGTGCCTGTATTTTTTTCTAATTTCCTTCAAGATTTTTAAATAAAATTCCCTTAAAATTCAAAAGACAAATAAAATAAGTTTTTGGATTTTTTATAAAATAAAAAAGGATTTGACATTTTATATAAAAATAGTATAATTAATATATAGACAGGATGGGAGAATAGAAGTTATTTTTAAAAAATTATACAAAATAAGATAAATTATTATTATTGAGGGAATACATGAGAAAATCAAAATTCGTTATTTGTAATTTATTTATAGTTCTTTTCATTTTTTTTAATACAGGAACTTTTTTATTAAGAGCAGATGATGGAAGTGGTTGGGGACATATACATCCGGATTTTGTTCTTTCTGGTTCAAGTAATAAGTTCATAATTATATATCAACCTGATGAAGGGATTACAAATGGTGCAATTAGTGTATTAATTCCACAAGAATTTTCTATGCCGCAAACAAATAATCCTAATATAGAAGGGTATGTTACTTTTGATGCTTTTTCAGGTGTAGTAATTGGCAATAAAAAAATTACTGGAAGGAATATTGAAGTTACAATTAAAACAATGGATAAATGGGGAAGTGTTTATATTTATTATGGTGCAAATACTAATGCTATTGTTCCTACTGGAGTAGGTAATTATATATTTTCCATGAAATCAAAAATAAAAAATACTGGTAGTTTCGTTTCTTTAAATTATTCACCTCAAGTATGGGTAAAACATCTTGATGGCAGTGGTAATATATGGGTTTGGGATGGAGTGTGGTATAGCAGTTATATGGCAGTAGAAACAAAATCAACACAGGAATATATTTTTAAATATGCAGCAGATTTTCAATTAAATGAAGGAGAAATAAGTCTTGAGATACCAGCAGAATTTTCTGAACCTCAAACTAATAATTCTGCTCAATTAGGTTATGTTTCTATTTCTAATGAAGGTAATTCTTCAATTAGCAATGTTAGTATTACAGGTTCAGGACCATGGCAGATTAACATTTTAATAAAAACACAAGAAGCTGGATGGTGGAATAGTATTAACATAAAATATGGAAAAGGAGCAGGTGCTGCTGCGCCATCAACAACTGGATATTATACATTTAATGCTAAATCAAAAAGTAAAGATGGGACATTAGCCCCTCTTTATTGGTTACCACAAATAGAGGTGAAAAATATTGATGGCAGTGGTAATATGATGGTTTGTAATGGTATGGGGTGTAGTGGTTATTTAGCAGTAGCAACAAAATCAACACAGGAATATATTTTTAAATATGAAGCAGATTTTCAGTTAGATAGAGGAGAAATTACTTTTGAGATACCTGCTGATTTTTCTCCTCCACAGACAAATAATCCTGCTCAATTGGGTTATATTTCCATTTCCAATGGTCTATATACATCTATAAGTAATTTTAGCATAACTGGTTCAGGTCCATGGCAGATAAATATAACAGCTAAAACAATGGCGCGTCATGGGGATTTTTATATAAAATATGGAAAAGGAGCAGGTGCTGCTGCTCCATCAACAGCAGGATATTATACATTTACAGCTAAATCAAGAACTAAAGATGGAACATTAACCTCTCTTATTAATTGGTCACCACAAATAGAGGTGAAAAATATTGATGGTAGTGGGAAGATGATGGTCTGGGATGGAATGGGGTATAGCAGTTATTTAACAGTGGCAACAAAATCAACACAGGAATATATTTTTCAATATACAGCAGATTTTCAATTAAATGAAGGAGAAATAAGTCTTGAGATACCAGCAGGATTTACTCCTCCACAGACAAATAGTCCTGCTCAACCGGGTTATGTTTCCATTTCAAACCATGGAAATGCCTCAATTAGTAATTTTAGTATAACAGGTTCTGGTCCATGGTATGTAAATGTTACCATAAAAACAATAGAACCAGACTGGATAAATGGTATTTACATAAAATATGGAAAAGTAGCAGGTGCTGCTGCTCCATCAACAGCAGGATATTATACATTTAATACTAAATCAAAAAGTAAAGATGGAACATTGACCCCTCTTAACTGGTCCCCGCAAATAGATGTTAGACATCCTGATGGTAGTGGTAATATGATGGTCTGGGATAGGATGTGGTATAGCAGTTATTTGACAGTAGCAACAAAATCAACACAGGAATATATTTTTCAATATACAGCAGATTTTCAATTAAATGAAGGAGAAATAAGTCTTGAGATACCAGCAGGATTTACTCCCCCGCAAAAAAATAGTTCTGCTCAATTAGGTTATATTTCTATTTCAAACCATGGAAATGCATCAGTGAATAATTTTAATATTACAGGTACAGGTCCATGGTATGTAAATGTTACTATAAAAACAATGGAGCCTGGTTGGGGAAATCATATTTACATAAAATATGGAAAAGTAGCAGGTGCTGCTGCTCCTTCAATAGCAGGAGATTATACATTTACAGCTAAATCAAGAACTAAAGATGGGATATTGGCCCCTATTAACTGGTCACCGCAAATAGAGGTGAAAAATATTGATGGCAGTGGAAGGATGATGGTTTTAAATGATATGTGGTTTGACTCCCAAATTTCTGTTTTAGTAAAATCAACACAGGAATATATTTTTCAATATACAGCAGATTTTCAATTAAATGAAGGAGAAATAAGTCTTGAGATACCAGCAGGATTTACTCCTCCACAGACAAATAATCCTGCTCAACTGGGTTATGTTTCCATTTCAAACTATGGAAATGCATCAATTAGCAATTTTTATATTACAGGTCTAGGTCCAGGTCCATGGCATGTAAATGTTGCTATAAAAACAATAGAACCACACTGGGGAAATCATATTTACATAAAATATGGAAAAGGGGCAGGTGCTGTAGCGCCTTCAATAAAAGGAAATCATAGATTTACTGCTAAATCAAGAAATAAAAATGGATTATTAACTTCTTTACAATATTCGCCTTTAATAAAAGTTAAAACAAAAGATGGTAGTGGCTTGTCTTATTGGTCCCCATTTAATAGTGAAATTAACACTACCACTGATTATTCTTTTGAATTTATGTCTGAATTTAACTTAAACAATGGTGGTATAAGTTTCGAGGTCCCTGCTGAATTCCCTATTCCACAGACTAATAGTTCTATCTCAAATGGTTATATTGATATTTCTAATTTAGGTGGAGCTGTTATTAGTAATATATTTATAACAAACAGAATAATTAATATAACTGTAAAAACATTAAACAAAAATGGAGTAATACTTATAGATTATAAAAACATACAAAATCCTTCTGCAGCAGGTACATATTATTTTAATTTTAAATCAAAATCTAAAGATGGAACATTAAGTTTAATAGAACGTTCTCCTTATGTAATATTGTATAATTCAACTTTGCCTTCTTCTGTTACAACTGTAAGTGTAAAAGATAATCCAACAGATAATGGAAAAAAATTACTTGTAAAATGGACAAATCCAAATACTGATCCGGATTTTAAAGAATACCAAATATATATTTCAGAATCACCTATAAATTCTATAAGTGAAGCTGTTAATGTCAAAAGTATTAACAGTAATTCTGTAACATCAAGTATAATATCTATCGCAGAAGATTTAAGAGATTATTACATTGCAGTTGTAGCTGTTGATGCTGGTGATAGTGTTTCTTTACTTGATAATAAGGGACGATCTGTTGCTGGTCCTGTTTATTCTGTTAGAAACATTGTTCTTACAGATTCAGCCGATGATACAATTTATTCAACTTATAATAAAAATACAAGAGTAGTATTTAATAAAGGAGAAAATATAGGAATTTATCTTGATATAATAAGAGTGGAAGATGAAAATAATATTGCTAAAGTTAATGAGGCTGATTTAAAATCAACAATAAATGGTTTTAAATATGATTCTATGAAAAAATTAGAATCCACAATTGGTGAATTTAAAATAACAGGAACTTTTTCAGGAACAGCTTTTTTATATATGAATTATTCATCTTCATTATCCGGGGTATGTGAGAATAAATTAAAAATATTAAAACTTGATGAGATTAATAATATATGGTATATACTTGACCTAAGCTGCCAGAGTCAAAATATAAATAATAAATGTATTATGCTTCCTTTAAGAAACTTTTCTATTTTAAGGATAGGTGAATCACTAGTTGCTGATGATTTAAGTAATGTAAAAATTTATCCAAATCCATTTAAACCATTAGATGGGGATTTTTCAACAGGTGATTATAATACTGGAATAAAATTTATTAATTTAACCCCAAAAGTAAAAATAAAGATTTATAATATTGCAGGAGAATTTATTTGTACATTAAATGAAGAAAATGGTGATGGAATATTCGTATGGAATGGAATGAATGAGAATAATGATAAGTTATCCAGTGGTATTTATATTATTTATATGCAGAATAAACAAAATAAAAAGGATAATGTTATAAAGAAATTAGCCATTATTAAGTAATAATTAAAGTGCAAAATTTTATAAATTATTGATTTAAAACTGATGATATAGAAAATTAATATTTAAGTAATTTGTATTAAAATCAGAGGTAAAAACAATGAAAAAGTTTAATTTAATTTTAGTAATATTTTTATTATTAATAAGCAGGATTTACAGCAGCACAGGAACTTCTGGAGGAAAGACATTAAGTATCCCTATTGGAACTCGTGCTATAGGATTAGGAGAAGCTTATTGTGGTTATATAAATGATGTGAATTCTGTTTATTGGAATCCGGCAGGTACTGCTAATATGAAATCATTATCAATATCTGGCATGTATTCGATATGGATTGATGATATAAAAATCAGCAATATTACAATAGGGTTGCCTATTAATTTTTTTAAGCTTTATACAGGATTTGGTTTTACATTATTAAATACAGGAGATAATATCCCTTTAATTAAACAAGATGCATATCAAAATCCTATTGAAACAGGTGAAAAGTTTGGTTGTATGGATATGACATTTTTAATTTTTGGAGCAAAAAAAATTAATCAGAATATTTTTACAGGTGTTAATTTAAAACTTTTATATTCAAAAATTGAAAAAGAAAAAGCAGTAGCCGTTGTAATGGATATTGGAGGAATTTATACTGATTTATTAAATAACTTAAATTTTGGTATTACAATACAAAATCTTGGTCCAAAAATTAAATATGTTAAGGAAGGAGATATGCCACCAATAAATTTTAAATCAGGTATTTTTTATTCTTTTAAAGATTTAATAAGAAGTAATTTTATAAGACCAGTTATAGGATTTGATGTAAATAAAGGAATAGATGCTCCTGTTTCCTTTAATTTGGGTTCAGAAATTAAAATGATGAATTTATTTTCTGTCCGAGTAGGGTATAAAATTAAAAAAAATGAAAATAATATAAGAATAGGTGGTGGGTTGAATTTTAAATTAAAAAAGTATAAATTAAATTTAAATTATGCCTTTGCTCCTTATTTTGAGATTGGCAACACTCATAGAATGGAATTACAGTTTTTCAAATGATGTTTTTTTTAGTTAATATTTAAAATATAGGATTAAACAATATAAATAGTTTCCTTATACAATGGAGCAGGTACTGATATTTTTTTTATTTAACAATAATATAACTTTCCGGGAAATAATATTTTAATATTTCCCTGTAATTAAAACCCTGTTTTGCCAGATATTCAGCACCCCACTGGCACATTCCTGTTAAATGACCAAATCCTTTACCTTTGAAATAATAGTATTTCTCTTTTTCTTTTATTGTTGCTCTTATACTTTTGACTCCTGAAATACCTTCTCTTTCAAGATAAGCTTTAAATTCATTTCCTTTTATAACAATCTCTTTATGCCTTAATATTAATTTTACTGATTTTATAAATTTTCATGTGTCGTAAAATTTACGATTTAAGTCCTGCTTTATCATTGTTGCCCTGCTTGCAGCCCCATAATCATTAAATTTTTTTATATATCTCATAAAATCCTTTACAGGTTGAAAGAGGCTATTCTCTTAATATTAATTTTTTTTATTTTTAATATCTTAAATCAATTAATTTTATAATAAAAGTTGATTTTATATTATTTTATCTTTATAATTATGTAAAGTATCTTTTGAAGGTAATTTATCCTTTAACTAACATTTTTGCGACGGTCTTAACTATTCCATTACTCAACAAACCAAAAAATATTTGACATTGGAAAAGAATAAAATAAAATAAAAAATGAGATGTGTTAAAACTAACTTTAAGCTTATAGTAGATGATGAAATTTTATCAAATTTAAACGGGAGGTCAAAAAATGACATATATAATTTCTACATTAAATCAGCTTGTAAATAAGAGAGTGTATAATAAGTCTAATATAATGGAGATTGCAGAATTTACAAGCCTTGCAGTAATTGCTGTTTTAGTGCCTCTTTTACTCAGGCATCCACAACCATTGGTAGGCATAGTCGTAAATTTTATGCTTGTAATGGCTGCGATAAGTGTGGATGGCTGGAAAAAAATTATTCCACTTATCATATTTCCAAGTATATCAGCATCAGTAGGTGGATACCTGTTTGGGCCATTTACGATATTTCTTGTGTACTTAATACCATTTATATGGATAGGGAATATTTTGCTCGTGTTTACGTTCAAATTTTTGTATGTGTTAAAAGGGAAAAATTATGCTGTAACATTGCTAATAGCAGGAGCACTTAAATCAGGGTTTCTTTTTTTAATGGCAATGTTGTTGATTAACCTTTCTGTGATACCACCTATTTTTGCAAAAGCAATGGGGATCATGCAGCTTATTACAACTATGATTGGAGGATTAGCCGCATTTCCTGTTATGCTTATATACCACAAATATTTTCCTGTAATTGAGAATGAAAAGTAAAATAGAACATAATTCATATCTTCTTAAAATTTCAAGGTGAATGAAATTTTGTCATTTCGAGTCCCGTAGCAAGGCGAGGTAACTTGAAAATTTTTTGTCGCTATCGTTTCTCGAAATGACATTTACCATGAAATTTTGAAAGGATACAATTATAGATTGTTCTAATAAAGATTAAAATGGAGGTTTAAAAAATGGATGGAACGAATAACCCTGTATGGAAAGGAAAGGTAGATAAGATTATTGACAAATTAGGTAAAATAAAGAATGCAATTTTGCCATGTTTAGAGGCTGTCCAACAAGAAGTTAGCTATATTCCTCAGGAAGCAATTACATATCTGAGGAGAAAGCTAAATGTACCGGCTATAGATATTTATGGAGTAATAACCTTTTATGGAATGCTCACTATTGCAAAACAGGGAAAATATATTATACGTGTGTGTAATTCCCTTCCGTGTTATTTAAACGGTTTCCAGACAATAATCAAAGTTCTAAAAGATGAACTAAAAATAAAAAATGGCGAGACTACATCGGATGGAAAATTTACACTGGAAGAAACAGCATGTCTCGGACTGTGCGATAAGGCACCTGCAATGATAATTAATGATGGAGTATATGGAAACTTAACAGAGAAAAAAGTTAGAAATATTATAAAAGAGTTTAGTATTTAGAGATTCATAATTCTTTGCGGTAAAATATAGTAGGAGGAATGCAAATAATGAAAATATTACTAAAGGATATTGATAAACCAAATTTGTGTGACATTGAAGTTTATATTGATACTGGTGGATATCAATCGTTGAAAAAAGCACTGCAGATGAGTCCGAACGAAGTTATTAATGAAGTTAAGAAATCCAAATTAGTAGGAAGGGGCGGAGCTGCATTTCCTACTGGTTTAAAATGGGAATCCACAAGAAAGGAAAAAAATGAGCCTAAATTATTTATATGTAATGCAGATGAGGGTGAGCCAGGTACATTTAAAGACAGAGTGCTTTTGAAAAATAATCCACATCTTTTAGTCGAATCAATGTTAATTGCTGGGTATGCTATAGGGACAAGTAAAGGCATAGTTTACATAAGAGGCGAGTATATGGATGAGATTAAAAAAATAAATAAAGCAATAGAGCAGACAAAAGTAAAGGGATATCTTGGTGAAAACATTTTTAATTCTAAGTTCTCTTTTGATTTACAAGTATTTTGTGGAGCAGGTGCTTATATATGTGGAGATGAGACATCGCTTCTTGAATCATTAGAAGGTAAGAGAGGCTATTCCAGAGAAAAGCCTCCTTTTCCAACGCAGTCTGGATTTATGGGAAAACCAACTGCAATAAATAATGTTGAAACATTATGTAATGTACCTGCAATTATAAACAATGGTGGTAATTGGTATTCGAAAATTGGCAGTCCAGATTCGCCTGGAACAAAACTTTTTTGTCTTTCTGGGAATGTAAATAAACCAGGAGTATATGAACTACCTATGGGTATAATGATGCATAAATTTATTGAAGAATATGGTGGTGGTGTAAAAGGAAAATTTAAAGCCGTATTGCCAGGCGGAGTTTCCAGCAGTTTATTAACTGACCTTAATGTAAAGCTGGATTATAAAAATGTAGCAGATGCTGGTAGTATGTTAGGCTCTGGTGCCGTGATTGTAATAAATAGCGATATCAGTATCGTGGAGGTTGCCAGAAATTGCATGGAATTTTTTGCGAATGAATCCTGCGGTCAGTGTACTCCATGTCGAGAAGGTACCCGAAGAGCAAAGGAGATACTTACACGATTTACAAACGGCAAAGGCAACCCAGAGGAGATTGAGCTTTTGTTAGAATTAGGAGAAGTAATGTACGATATATCTCGATGTGGATTAGGACAGGCAGCAATGAACACAACAACAAGCGCTATAAAATTGTTTAGAGATGAATTTATGCAGTAATTTTTGCATAAAGTAAAAAAGAGTATAGACCATAGACTATTGACTTTAAATTTTACAGAGGATCTCTGGCAATATCAGTGAAATAAGGGAATGACAATTAGGAATAGACTATCTTATTTTACAGACATTGGGTTTTGCGAGAGATACCAAAAAAGGAGAAATAAATATGGTCACATTAACTATAAATGATGAACAAGTTACAGCTCCAGAAGGGACAACTATAATGGATGCAGCAAAGAAAGTGCATATTAATATCCCACATCTTTGCTATTTAGAAGGGTTGGAACCTTATGGTGCCTGTCGGGTATGTGTGGTAGAGGTTAAGAAAGAAAAAAGACTTATTCCGTCTTGTATGATGCCAGTCAGCAATGGGATGATAGTTTATACTCATTCTGCAAGAGTGAGAAGAGCAAGGAGGATGATTGTAGAATTACTTTTAGCCAATCATCCGGAAGATTGTTTTACTTGCGAAAGGAATCAAATTTGTGAACTTTTGAAATTGGCTTATGAACTTGGTATAAAAAAGGTAAGATTTGATGGAAAAAAGCCATCTTTTGATTTGGATGAAACAAGTCCAGCTATTATTCGTGATCCTAATAAATGTATTTTATGCGGCAGATGCATCCGCGTTTGTAATGATGTTCAAACAGTAAGTGTAATAGGTTTTGCTGAACGTGGTTCAAATACGAAAGTTGCTACAGTTTTAGAGAAAGGCTTAGGCAATGTAGAATGTATAAACTGCGGTCAATGTATCCAGGTTTGTCCTGTAGGAGCAATTAAGGAAAAATCTGCAGTTGCTGAAGTATGGCAAGCATTGGATGACCCTGAAAAGCATGTTGTAGTTCAGGAAGCACCGGCAATCAGAGCGTCATTAGGTGAAGATCTGGGACTTCCACCAGGGACGCTTGTTACAGGCAAGATGCATTCTGTATTGAGAAGATTAGAATTTGATGCTGTTTTTGATACTAACTTTTCTGCTGATTTAACTATTATGGAAGAAGCCAGCGAGTTAATAAAGAGGATTAAGGAAGGTGGAGTTTTGCCACAAATTACTTCTTGTTGTCCAGGTTGGATTAAATTTATGGAACATTTTTATCCTGATTTAATGGCAAATGTCTCAACCTGTAAATCGCCACAGCAAATGTTTGGAGCATTAGCTAAAACTTATTATGCAGAAAAGGCGGGAATTGATCCCTTAAAAATTATTTCTGTCTCTATAATGCCTTGTACTGCAAAAAAAATTGAATCGCAAAGACCTGAAATGGAGGACAGTGGTTTTAGAGATGTTGACTATGTACTTACAACAAGGGAATTTGCTCGAATGATTAAAGACGCAGGTATTGATTTTTCAACTTTGCCTGATGAAAAGGTAGATGAACTTATGGGCATATACACAGGAGCAGGCACAATTTTTGGAGCAACTGGCGGAATGATGGAAGCTGCAATTCGAACCGTATATAAATTCGTTACTGGAAAAGAACTTGAAAATTTAGATATTAAGCCTGTAAGAGGAATGGATGGTGTAAAGAGTGATGCAGTTGATGTAGATGGTTTGGAAGTTAAGGTTGCTGTTGCCCATGGGCTTGGTAATGCAAGAAAACTATTAGATGAAATTAGAGCTGGTAAATCATCTTATCACTTCATTGAAATTATGGCATGCCCTGGTGGATGTGTAGGCGGTGGTGGTCAGCCAATTAGTTTTGATATGGCATTAAATAGCATTCGTGGTCAGGTTCTTTATAAGGAAGATAAAAATCTTCCATATAGAAAATCGTATGAAAATCCATCTATTAAGAAGTTATATACTGACTTTTTAAAAAAACCATTAAGTGAAAAATCGCATCACTTATTACATACATGCTATAAAAAAAGGTTCGAGTTGTGAAACTCGAACCAGCATCTCACTTCGCTGGTTCGGGTTTTACCATAGGCACTTCCGTTGGTCGCATAACCCGAACCATAAGAGGTTCGATTCGCTGGAATAATTGTTATATATGTATTAAAAAGAGTAACAAATTTAACTAATAAAAAGATTGAAGAAAAATTTAATATAACTTACTCGGCAGTTAGTAAAAGTGCAAAAAAGATTAAAAGATTAAAAGATTGAAAGAATGATGGAAGCGGATATAAAGTTAAAAGGAGAGATTGAAAAGCAGATTTCACATTTCAAGGGCTGACCCCATTGACTCTTATGTTTTCATAATTTGATTTTGAAAATCATTAATCTGCTTATCTTTATACTGGGGAAATTTTAAAATAGTTTCATCAATGATTTTATCTGAAGGATTAAAATTTTGAATCTTATATTTTGTTTTATCTTTTAGATATGATACTATATCCATTAAATCATCAGCATTTAAATAATTAGGAATAACAGTTGTACGAAATTCATAAGAAATCCTAGAATTTTCTATTATTTGTATACTTTTTTTAATATTAGATGTATTTATTTCAATACCTGATAGTAGTTTATATTTATTATAAGGAGACTTAATATCCATTGCAATATAGTCTATTAATTGTAAATTAATTAATTCTTTCAGGACATCAGGATTACTGCCATTTGTATCTAATTTAATTAGAAATCCGATTTTCTTGATTTTTTTTAAAAATTGTTTTAAATCTTTCTGTATCGTAGGTTCACCACCTGTTATAACCACTCCATCGAGAAGTCCTTTTCGTTTTTTTAAAAATGTTAAAATTCCATCCTCTGAATAATCATTAGTAAATAACGATGGTAGAACCAGTTCCGGATTGTGACAGAAAGGACATTTGAAATTACATCCCTGTGTAAATATAATAGCACTTGTCTTCTGGGGAAAATCTATAAGAGAAAATTTATGTAATCCGCCTATTTTCATGTTTTTAAAGTTTTCCTCATTTTAAATTCTTCTTTCTTTCCTTTATTCCATTGATTAACAGGTCTTAAATATCCTACTACCCGTGAATAAATCTCACACTGACTTTTGCATTTTGGACATATTTCAACTTCTCCAGGGAGATAACCACATAATGGGCATATACTGAATGTTGGGGTAATAGAAAAATAAGGAAGTTTATAAGTATTACATATTTTTTTTATTAAGTTCTTAAGAGCTTCTGTATCTTTAATTCTTTCACCTAAAAATAAATGAACAACTGTCCCCCCGGTATATTTTGTCTGTATGTCATCCTGTACATCTAAAATTTCAAAAAGGTCATCAGTAAAATTTACAGGCGGCTGAGTGGAATTTGTATAAAATGGTTGACTTCCTTTTATGAAATCTTTTTCATTAGCACAAATTATATCAGGAAACTGCTTTTTATCCATTAAAGCTAATCGATATGAAGAGCCTTCAGCAGGAGTTGCTTCCAGATTAAAATTATTATCAGTCTCTTTTTGAAACTCCAGTAGTTTTTTTCTCATAAAGTCCATTACTTTTAAAGAGAATTTTTTTCCTTTTGAAGTTACAATATTTTCTCCTGTAAAGTTAATACATGCTTCATTCATTCCCACCAGGCCAATGGTGGAAAAATGATTTTTCCAATATTGGTCAAATCGTTTTTTTATATTTCTCAGATAAAATTTCATATAAGGATAAAGATGGTCATCAGTAAATTTTTCTAAAACTTTTCTTTTCATTTCCAGACTGTCTTTAGCCAGCTCCATTAAATTTTTTAAATTATTAAAAAATTCATTTTCATTTTTTGAAATATATGCGATTCTGGGCATATTAATTGTTACAACCCCTATTGAACCTGTAAGTGGTGCAGACCCAAAAAGTCCTCCGCCTCTTTTTATTAATTTCCTATTGTCAATACGCAGTCTGCAGCACATACTCCTTGCATCTTCCGGACTCATGTCAGAATGAACAAAATTTGCAAAATACGGGATTCCGTATTTTGCAGTTATTTCCCATAAAAGTTTAAAATCTGGATTATCCCAATCAAAGTCTTTGGTGATATTATAAGTTGGTATTGGAAATGTAAAGACCCGTCCTTTAGCATCCCCTTCCAGCATTACTTCTAAAAAGGCTTTATTAAGCATATCCATTTCTTTAGTAAATTCTTTATAAGTTGCTTTCTGTACTTTTCCACCTATAATAACTCCCTGGTCAGCATAATAAGAAGGAACATTTAAATCCAGTGTAATATTTGTAAATGGAGTCTGGAAACCAACCCGTGTAGGAACATTTACATTAAAAAGAAATTCCTGCAGGGCCTGCTTTACTTCTTTATAGTTTAACTCATCAAATTTAATAAAAGGAGCCAGGAGTGTATCAAAATTAGAAAAAGCCTGTGCACCTGCTGCTTCGCCTTGTAATGTATAGAAAAAATTCACAATTTGACCCAGGGCACTCCTGAAATGTTTTGCTGGTTTGGATTCTACTTTCCCGGAGACTCCTTTGAATCCTTCTAACAGTAAATCATATAAATCCCATCCAACACAATAAACACTTAATAAGCTTAAATCATGTATATGAAAGTCTCCATTTATATGCATATTTTTTGTTTTTGGAGGATAAATTTTATTAAGCCAGTAAATTTTACTAATCTCAGATGAAACATAATTATTTAATCCCTGAAGTGAAAAACTCATGTTGCTGTTTTCATTAACCTGCCAGTCTATTTTTTCAAGGTATTGATCCACGAGATTAACATTAGACCTGGAAGTAATTTCTCTTATTTTAGTATGTTGATCCCTGTAAATGATATAGGCTTTTGCTGTTTTTCTATAAGGAGAGGTTAATAAAATTTCTTCTACTATATCCTGTATCTCTTCAACAGTAGGGGTGTGATCAGGAATAAGATTTAAAGCTAAATTAATAACCCTGATAGTAAGCTTTAAAGCCATATCCTTATCAAATTCACCTGTAATCTGTCCAGCTTTATGAATAGCTGTCATTATTTTTTGAGAATCAAAACTATCAAGATTTCCATTTCTTTTAACTATGTTATTAAATGTTTTAGTAGCCTTATTATGATTTTTTAAATTGGTAAGCATTATTCCCCTCCTGAAATAATAAAAAATCTTATTTTTTAAATATAAAAAACAGGGCTGTACCTGTTTTTTACTTTAATTATACACTCTTATGGATTATTTTAAAAATAATCCAATTTTATAAAAATTTTTAAGCACCAAAAAAATATTGATTTATATAAAGAAGTAATTTTATTCTGAATTATGAAAGCAATATAAAAATTTTATCTTTCAAGTCAAGTGATTTATTTTTTTATTGTAATTAGTAAAGGTACTATTCCTTCCTTCTTCTTTAATAGTCAAAATCCTGATTAAATTTTATTAATGAAACATCCAGAGACTGATAGCCATAACTGCCATTCCAGTGGCAAGTCCTGCCAGTACATGATGTTCCTTTCCATGTTTGTGAGCAAGAGGGAGTAGCTCATCAAGACTGATATAAATCATAATACCTGCTACAAAAGCTAAAAGACCTGTAATAAGTGTTTTTGATAAAAAAGGCATGAGTATAACATATCCAATTAATGCACCAACAGGTTCTGCTAAACCAGATGCAAATGAATAAAGAAATGCTTTTTTTCGATTTCCAGTTGCATAAAAAATAGGTACAGAAACAGAAATCCCTTCCGGAATGTTGTGAATAGCAATGGCTATCGCAATAGACATCCCCAGTCTTATATCACCTGTTATAGCAGCAGAAAATGTAGCTAATCCTTCAGGGAAATTGTGGATACTGATTCCTAAAGCTGTAAAAAGACCTGTTCGAAGCAAAGCATCTTTATTTTTTTTAGATGTTTCAGCAATATAATTGTGAGGGATTAACATATCTATTACAGCAATAAAGATAAAACCAATAAAAAAGAAAATATTAGCAGATGCAAATCCAATTTTATCAATTGCTTCTTTTAGAAGTTCTGCAAAGGATATATATATCATTACACCGGCAGAGAAACCCAACAAAATTGCTAAATAGGAGTTTTTTGGCTTTCGAATAAAATAAGCAATAGTACTGCCTATACCTGTACTTAAGCCTGCTGCTGTAGTCAACATAAATGCAAATAATAAATTTGTTTTTTCCATACTCTGAAAGTTCCTATTTTTGGGAAAAATATACCAGTTTTCTTTTTATATTCAAGATATTTATCTCCTTTTGTAATCAGATTGATTACAATAAAAAGTAATCGGACATTTATCAAGGGTAAATATTTATTTTGTAGGGACAAGACATATCTTGTCCTTTGTATTTCTCCCAACAACCATTTCATTACTACTTTATTTTAAAAAAATTGCCATATTTATAACAATATATATAATAAGTATAGCAAAGTAAACATGTAAACCAAAAAGAGTATAAGAAAAGGATATAGTATAATATGAGAGATGTCCTGAACTTGAAATGATAATATCATAGAAATAAAAAAAGGTTTATCTAAAGGAGGGTATATCCGAACGTAATATTTTAGATTTTTTAAAATTGTAGTGTAGGAGTTAAGACTTTAGTCTTTTATAAGTCTTTTATAAAATTCTAAAGAATTAATTCCTTCATCATGAGCAATAAATTGTACCATAATTTATATTATATTATTCTTTTTTAGAAAATCTGAA
>CBDVEP010000063.1:0-16632 GCA_965373035.1 uncultured bacterium | reverse complement strand
TCAATGGCTATTGTAAATATTTGCTATTTACCATGAAATTTTGAGAGGATACGAACTAATGCTGTTTTTTTATCAAATCTTCTCCGCTCCCATTTATTCAGTTCATTGGTTTTAATATATCTTATTTTAAAGTCCTGTTTAACACCATTCTCAGTAATGGTTATGTATTTCCCGGCAGTACTTTTTTTCATTGGCATGTCAAAATAAATAAAAATAAGACTGTCCAGAGAAATCCATTTTCTTTTATTATAAGGATCAGACTTCTTTAGTTTTGGCTGTTTAGTCCGGAAATTCCATTTATAATCTTTTTTTAATTTTTTACCGGTGATGGATTTTAGTCCTTTTTTTATAATTGCAATTATTTTTGTGTTTTTAGGAAAGGGCTTATCAGCATAAAAGGCAAGGGTTTTTGTCCCAAGCCATTTAAATTTTCCTTTTAGAGGTGGAACTAATTTAATGGGTCCATCTATAATTGGCTTTCCAAGTTTAGAAAGTGACACTACTGCATCACTGAAAGTCACAGTAACCGCATCTGACTCTCTCACCCCTTCTGTGCTTCCTTTTGGTGACACAGCAGTTATTTTTAATTCACCTTTTGATGATTTGAATATATCACTTAATTTAGGATAAACATTTTTACTTATTAAAATAAAGCTGAAAATAATAAAGAAGATGATTATTTTTTTTAATACAGACTGAACATTCATAATGCCCTCCCTTACTGGTATGTTAGATTTTATGTATTTACTTCTTACTTTAATAAATTCATATTGGGAACTATTCAGTTATAAAGTTTATAAAATTATTTCTCGCAAAGTCGCAAAGCTATAAATAATAATAAAAAAAATGAATGAGAATGAACTATAATTCCTTTGCGCCTTTGCGAGAAAAATAAAAATATCATGAACTCTGTAGCTACCTGAATAGTTACCTAATATTTAAAATTAAATAAAAGCTGCTTATCTCATTAAAAAATAGTACTGAAATTTTTTCACTATTTCACCATTTACAAATCTTATTTTTTTCAAACTTTTTGCTTTTATAATAATTTTATGGTTTTTAAATTTTACATGGTCTTTGGCATTTATAATAATATAATCATTTTGTTTATACGGTTCATGCTGTTTATAGGTTGTTTTTCCCTGTGTAAATATTTCAAGCCATCCCCTGCTTCGCAGTCCTATATTATATACATAAACTTTTTTAATATCTTTTTCTTTACAATATAATGCTAATTCTTTCATAGGGTTTCCGCGAATAATTGGTAAACTTATCAGAAGAATTGCCTGCAATAAAAAAAATATTACTGCTGTTTTCTGCATAACTATTGATAAATTATTTTTATTTATAATAAAACCTATTAAAATCGTAATAACAGGAAAAACAGGAAGCAAATATCTTGAACGATACATACCTATAAAAAAAGTAAAAAAAATAATAATAGAACATATATATAACAATAAAAATTTAAATTGATTAGAAAATTTTATTCGTTTTTTTATAAATAAATAAAATGCAATTAAAAAAAATGGGAAATAATACCTGATTAAAACACCTATATAATAAAATAATCTTTTAACAAATATATATATGTTAAATTTTAATTTACCTGAAGATTCTTTTTTAAGATGCATTAATAAATCTTTCTTATAAAAAATAAAAATATATATATACCAAGAAAACGCAACTATAACAAAAACAAAAATATTTAACGGGTTAAAAAGATTTAAAATATATTTCATATAATCTTTTGGCTTAAAGCAAATTAAATAAACAAACATTATTAAAACAGGAAAAACTCCTATCAATCCTTTTGACAGAAAAGCAAACCCCATACTTAAATATGCAATTGAATAAAATTTTTTTAATTTTTCAGGATAAACAATTGATTTATAAAAATAATATAAACTTAAAGTCATAAAAAAAGTTAATAACAAATCAGTCATAGCTGCCCTGGAAAATAAAATATAAATGGTTGAAGATGATAATAATAAAACATTTAATAAAGCTGACTGATTATTGTTTTTATTTAGTAATAAAGAAAATTTATAAATTATAAACAAAAGAAAAATTGAAAATAATAAAAAAAAGATTCTACCACTCCAGAGATGTATGCCAAATATCTTATATCCGGCAATAACAACCCAGTAAGCTAATATTGGTTTTTGTAATCTTATTTTATTATAATAATATGGAATAATATAATTGTGATTTTTTACCATGTTTATTCCTGAAATAAGATAAAATGATTCATCACCCTTATATGGAGTAGGATTATTTAATGTAAGTCCAATTAAAATAAAGTATAAAATCAACCATACTAATAATTTTTTATTCATTTTTATAACCGCAATGTAATTTATTTAAAAATTTATTCAATAATTTTTATTTAAAAAGTGCACTTCAGAAGATAAGTTATGTAATTAATTAACCGACCTAAAGGTCGGTTTTTACATTTATTTTGTAGGGGAGGGTTTAAAACCCTCCCCTACTTACCCATTACTTTTTTTTAAACAAAAAACTTGACTTAAAGATTACCATTTTTATATTATAAAGATATGGACAAAAGAAAAAACATAAGATTCGACCCTGATGAAAATTCTCTTTTAGAGCTATCCCGAAAAAACTCTCATGGTAAGATTATAAAAATAATGGGACTGGTTAGAGATGAATCCTATCATGGCTGTGGAGCTATCTTCAGGAAAAATTTTCCTTTTAAAAAAGGTGATAAAGTTAATGCAAGTGTTGGTAAATTGACAGACTTACAGGCAGAAGTTATATGGATACAGGATGTAGATGAAGTATTTGTAAAAGTAGGAGTTTTTCTTACATAAGGAATTAATGATGATGGAGATAAAATTCTGGGGAGTAAGAGGATCAATCCCATCTCCTCTTTCAGTTGAAGAAATAAAAAATAAAATAAAAAAAAGTATTCTGCCTGCTCAAAATGTAGATATCTCAACAGAAGAAAAACTAAACTTTTTTTTAAATCAACTTTCCCCTTCACTTTATGGTACTTATGGCGGGAATACACCTTGTATTAGTATTGAATTTTCTTCCGGTCATTTTATTGTTCTGGATATTGGTTCTGGGGCAAGAAATCTGGGTTATTTTGTTAAAAAAAAATATCCTGAAGGAAAAGACATCCATTAAAAATAATAGGAGCATATGAAGGTCTTGAAATTACTGTTTAAAAATATTTTTAAATTAAAATTTATAATTTACTTATTATTAGGCTGTTCTACTTTATTATTTAAAAACATTTCCAGATTTGAAGTGAGCCTTCTGCTGATTGTATTACTTATTGCCGTATATTTATCAAAAAAAATCTTTAAACTATCTATTATTGAACAACTAGATGTTACACAGTTAAACTGGATACTTATACCACTTATTATTTATTCATTTTTTTTACCTATAAAAATCATTGGGCTTTTAATGATAGCACATTTTTTTTCCGACAGATTCGCACATCTTATGCGAACATCTGCCGCACCATTTAATTTTAAATATTCATCAGAGGATATTCTGTCTAAAAATTTAAACGGGACATTTGTTTTTATTTTATCAAATTTTATTTTATCATTACTGTATATATATTTCTTTGATGGATTTATCTTAAAAAGATATATCCTGATTTTCTTTATTAATTCAATCTTCCTTGGCTTAATGGAAAACAGCTTTAAAATTAATAACCTTCCTGATAATTTTAATATTAATATTTTTGGATCTTTATTTATGGTTTTATCATTTTTAGTTGATTTTAGATTAAGAATAAGCAGCCTTAATATTGTTTTTGGATTTGTAATTTGTTTTGTTTTTATAGTTCTATTTATTTTATTTGATATTATTAAACTGAAAAAATCTCATCAATATTATTTCATTTTTGTCCTGCTTTATACAAGCCTGGGCTATCATTTATTTCTGTTTAATATTATCATATTAACAGGAATGGGTATTATTAAAAAATTAAATTTATATTTCAACAGGCATATCCATTATCTTCAGACATTTATAAAAATTAATGAAATTAAAAATTATTTTTTATTAACACTGATTATTGCTTTAATTTATTTTATTCTTCCATATCGTCATCGACCTATATTAAAAACAAGTTTAATAATTGGTCTGATTATAGCCATCCTGCATTACCTGCATAAAAAGATTAGTTCTTTTATAACAAGACATTACATTACAATAAAAAAGTTTAAAATATCCCGTGAAATATTATTATCTAATGCTATTATATCCTTAGCTCTTTTATCAATCAGCTATTTTTTTAATATTATAAAATTAACCCCATTGATTTTTTCTTTTTTATATATAAATATCTTTTTTTGCATTTATATTTTTTTAAAATCAATCAAGCTTGATATACTGAATCATAAATTAAATAAATTTTTTATTGTTTATTTTGCATTTAAAATCCACTTTCTTTTACAATTATTATGAAAATAGCTATTATTTATCCACCGGTTAAAAAAAATAATGAATATCCGCTCCTGACTCAAAACAGGCAGTTTAAATTTTCAAATTCTTGGGAAGTGCGCATTTACCCTGTTGTTATGAGTTATCTTGCTACTATGCTGAAAAAAAATAATAATGATGTTCTTTTTCTTGATGGGATTAATTTAAGATTAACATTTGAAAAATTTAATGATTTTTTATATGATTTTAATCCTGAAATTATTGTTTTAGAATCAAAGGCTCCTATTATAAAAATGCACTGGGAATATATTAACGAATTAAAAACACAACTGCCTGCTTCTAAAATCATTTTAACAGGTGACCATGTTTCATTTTATCCGGAAGAATCTTTTAAAAACAGTTCCATTGATTATGTTATTAAAAATGGTTATTATGATTTTATTATTTCTGACCTTGTAAAATATTTAAAAAATGAGATAAAGATACTTCCCGGAGGAATATATTACAGAAAAGATAAAGACATCCAAAACACAGGCACTTCAAAATTATATGACCTGAATTCCCTTCCTGTTATAGACAGGGATTTAACAAACTGGTCTATTTATGGTGAAGCTTATCTTTATCATCCGGTAGGTTATATATTAAGCGGCAGGGGATGTGGAGGGTCAAATTCAAATAAAAATTTCAAATCAAAAAAAATAAATAATGACAAAAATGATAAATATGCAACTAAAATGCCGGGGCTATGCTCATTTTGTATATGGCAGTATGCTTTATGGAAAGTATCAGCCAGGCTAATGTCTCCTGAAAAAGTTGTAAATGAAATTGAAAATCTTGTTATAAATCACAAAGTCAAAGAAATTTTTGATGATAATGAATCAGGAGGTATATGGAATTATGAATGGTTAAAAGAATTTTATAATGAAATGGAAAAAAGAAAATTGACAGGCAAGGTAATACTTTCCACTAATGCACGGGCTGATTCTCTTACTGATGAGGTTTGCAAATTATTAAAAAAATTAAATTTTCGGCTTTTAAAAATAGGGGTTGAATCAGGAAGCAATAAAACCCTGGATATATTAAAAAAAGATGAATCAGTAGAAGAAATAATCAATGGCATAAAACGTGCCAAGCGATATGGTCTTATTGCAATGCTTACTACTATGGTTGGTTATCCATGGGAAAATGAAAAAGATACTGAAAAGACATATAAAGTAACAAAAAAAATAATGCTTTATAAAACCCACTTTGGAGATTCTCTGCAATCCAGCATTGTTATGCCTTATCCAGGCACTCCTTTATATAATCAAGCTGTGAAAAACAAATGGTTTATTACAGATCCTGAAGATTATGAAAAATTTGATATGGCTCACCAGCTTTTAAAAACAAAAATAGATACTTCCAGGTGGTGCAGGAAAATATGGCGTATTCATCTTCATCCATTATTCTTATTAAAATCATTTTTTACTTTAAAAAAATGGCGTGATATAAAACTTGCATTCAGAGGTCTATGGTCACTTTTAGGCCATTTAAGAGATTATGAAAAATAAACAAGAAACCCCTTGACATTCCTTTTAAATTTTATTATTTATCTTGCAATTTATGAATTTTATTAAGGGAATCACCTTTGATGATGTCTTGCTCATGCCTGCAAAATGTTCTATAACTTATGAACAACTAAACCTAACTACGCGGTTAACAAAAAACATTAAAATTAAATCCCCGATTATTTCTTCTGCCATGGATACTGTTACTGAAGCAAGACTGGCAATTGCCCTGGCTCAGCTTGGAGGTGTTGGTATCATACACCGTAATTTCTCCATTGAAGAACAGGCAAATGAAGTAGAAAAAGTAAAACGCTATGAAGGAGCTATTGTTCCTAATCCAGTTACAGTAAAACCAGAAGATACCATTCAAAAAGTTATGCTGATGAGAAAACAATATGGTGTTTCAGGATTTCCAGTTGTAAATGATAAAAATAAATTAGTTGGTATTATTACTAACAGGGATATAAAATTCACTACTAATTTCAGTAAAAAAGTTAAAGAATTAATGACTAATAATGTAATTACAGCTAAACAAGGCATCTCCTTAAAAAAAGCTAAAGATATATTTTTAAATCATAAGATTGAAAAATTGCCATTAACAAATGAAAAAAATGAACTAATAGGGTTAATTACAGCTAAGGACATTATATATTCTTATCAATATCCAGATGCAACCAGGGATTCCAAAGGAAGATTAATGGTAGGTGCAGCCGTGGATGATAATAGTGATTCATTTAAACGTGAAGAAGCTTTAATTGAAAAAGGTGTGGATATTCTTACCATAGATAAAGCTCAAGGATATTCAGATAAAGTTATAAATAAAATAAAATATTTAAAGAAAAAATTTAAAGACATACAATTAATTGCCGGTAATTCTATCTCAGAAAAAGGGACTGAAGCTTTAATAAAAGCCGGGGCAGATGCTGTTAAAATTGGTATTGGACCCGGGTCAATATGTACTACCAGAATTATCTCAGGAGTAGGGGTTCCTCAAATTACAGCAATTATAGAGGCGGCTAAATCCAGTAAAAAATTTAATACTCCTTTAATTGCTGATGGTGGAATAAAATATTCAGGAGATATTGTCAAAGCCTTAGCTGCTGGTGCTGAGACAGTTATGCTGGGCAACCTTCTGGCTGGAGTAGAAGAAAGTCCAGGAGAATTAATACATTACAGAGGAAAAAGTTATAAAGTTTATCGCGGTATGGGTTCTATTGGAGCCTTGAAAAAGGGCAGCTCTTCAAGATATTTCCAGGAAAGTGAGATAGATATTGATAAATTAATACCTGAAGGCATTGAAGGTCAACTTCCATACAGGGGAAGTTTATCAGGTGTTGTATATCAATTAGTAGGAGGAATCAAATCCGGTATGATGTATATGGGCTGTAAAAATATAAAAGAAATCCATAAAAAAGCAAAATTCATAAAAATAAGCACAGCAAGTGTTAAGGAAAGTCATACCCATGATGTTGAAATTGTAAAAGAAGCCCCTAACTATTGGCAGCAGTAAGGGATAGATGGGAGAAATGATTGAAAGAAAATCATAAAGCATTACTTGTATTAGAGGATGGGTCCATTTTCAAAGGAACATCCTTTGGTATGAAAGGGGAAACTAAAGGGGAAGTTGTTTTTAATACTGCTCTATCAGGCTATCAGGAAATATTAACAGACCCTTCATATAAAGGTCAAATTGTAACAATGACTTACCCGGAAATTGGCAACTATGGTATTAATAATGAAGATAATGAATCTGCAAAACCTTATGTTGAAGGGTTTATTGCAAAACAATTCAGTAAAATGTATTCTAACTGGCGAGCTGAAAAATCCTTAGAAGACTTTTTCAAACAAAACAATATAATTGCAATTGAGAATATTGATACCAGAGCCTTAACAAAACTATTAAGAGTAAAGGGTTCTTTAAAAGGCATTATATCCACTATCCAGACTAACCCAAAAAAATTAATTAAAAAATTAAATAAATGGGAAGGTATAAATAAAATTGATCTGGTCAGGTATGTTATTCAGGATAAGCCATACAAATTAAACTTTTATCCTCATATTAAAAAAAAATATAAAGTTGCTGTTATTGACTGCGGGATTAAACATAATATCATAAGACTACTTGAACAACAGGGAATGGATTGTACAATATTTCCTGCTAATTATGATTATAAAAAAATATTAAAATTTAAACCAGATGGAATCTTTGTCTCAAATGGACCAGGTGACCCATCTGCAGTTGGATATGCAGTTGATACAATAAAAAATTTATTAAATTACCATATTCCTTTTTTTGGTATTTGTTTTGGACATCAATTATTATCCCTTGCATTTGGCGGGATGACTTATAAATTAAAATTCGGTCATCATGGTGCAAACCATCCAGTTAAAAATTTAAAAACTAAAAAAGTAGAGATTACATCTCAAAATCATAACTACTGTGTTGATTTAAAAAACATAGAAAAGGATATTATTATAACACATATAAATTTAAATGACCATACTATTGAAGGGATAAAACACAAAAAATTACCTGCTTTCTCAGTTCAATATCATCCTGAGGCATCACCCGGCCCGCATGATTCCAGATATTTATTTGATGATTTCAGGAAATTGATAGAGAAGCATAAAAAAGGTATCAAATTATGCCAAAAAGAAAAGACATAAAAAAAATTCTTATCATAGGCTCAGGACCAATTGTCATTGGTCAGGCATGTGAATTTGATTATTCAGGCACACAGGCTGTAAAAGCTTTAAAAGAAGAAGGGTATAAAGTTATTCTGGTAAATTCCAATCCTGCTACTATTATGACTGATCCGGAACTTGCAGATAAAACTTATATTGAACCATTGACTGTTCCCTTTATAGAAAAAATCATTGCAAAAGAAAGACCTGATGCACTCCTGCCTACTATGGGCGGACAAACAGCCTTAAATTTAGCCTTAAATTTAGCTGATGCAGGGGTGCTTAAACATTATAATGTAGAATTAATTGGCGCTAAAGAACATGCTATCAGGAAAGCAGAAGATAGAAGACTTTTTAAAAAAGCTATGAAAAAAATAGGTCTTGAAGTACCTGAAAGCGGATATGCCAGATCCATTCAGGAAGCAAAATCTGTTGCTAAAAAAATAGGATTCCCTCTTATCATTCGTCCCTCTTTTACACTTGGGGGGGAAGGTTCAGCACATTCAAGAGATGAGCAGAAATTCATTGAAAAAGCAAACTGGGGACTCAGGAAAAGCCCTGTACATGAAATCCTTATTGAGGAATCCTTAATTGGCTGGAAGGAATATGAACTTGAAGTAATGCGTGATTTAAAAGATAATGTAATCATTATCTGCTCCATTGAAAACATTGATCCAATGGGAATTCATACAGGAGACTCCATTACAGTGGCACCTGCCCAGACCTTAACTGATAAAGAGTATCAATTAATGCGGGATGCCTCCATAAAAATAATCAGGGAAATCGGCGTGGAAACAGGAGGAAGCAATATCCAGTTTGCCGTAAATCCTGAAAACGGCAAAATGGTTATTATTGAAATGAATCCCCGGGTAAGCCGCTCCTCTGCACTTGCAAGCAAGGCAACAGGTTTTCCTATTGCAAAATTTGCAGCAAAACTTTCTATTGGATATACCTTAGATGAAATACCAAATGATATTACCAAAAAAACACCGGCAAGCTTTGAACCAGTTCTTGATTATGTAGTAACAAAAGTTCCAAGGTTTGCTTTTGAAAAATTTTATAATGATGACCAGACATTGAATACATCCATGAAATCCATAGGTGAAGTAATGGCTATTGGCAGGACATTTAAAGAATCACTTCAAAAAGCTTTGCGCGGGCTGGAAATAAAAAGATATGGTCTTGGGAGTGATGGAGAAGCTTTTTCAAAAATCATTAAAACAGCTCTTGAACTGGAAAGACATGACCTTGAAAGAATTTTAGATGAGGTTAAAAGAAAAATTGAAAAACCAAATTGTGATAGAATTTTTAATATTAAATATGGTCTTATTTTAGGGCTATCCATAGATGAAATCCATGAATTATCAAAAATCGATAAATGGTTTCTGTATCAAATCAAAGAAATTATTGAAGTACAGGACAACTTAAAGTATGAAAAAATAAATCCTGAATTAATATTACATGCAAAACAAAATGGTTTCTCAGATTATCAGATTGCTTATCTAACTGCAAGAACTGAAAAAAACATAAGAAAATACAGAAAAAAACACAGGATATTACCAACCTATAAACTGGTGGACACATGCAGTGCTGAATTTCCTGCTTATACTCCTTATTATTATTCTACTTATGAGAGTGAAGATGAAGTAGAGGTAAGTAAAAAACCTAAAGTTCTTATAATAGGAAGCGGCCCTAACCGCATTGGTCAGGGAATAGAATTTGATGCATGCTGTGTTCATTGCAGTCTCGCATTAAGAGAAATGAACATTGAAAGTATTATGATTAACAGCAACCCTGAAACTGTCAGTACGGACTATGACATTTCTGATAAGCTTTATTTTGAACCTCTCACTCTTGAAGATGTTTTAAATATCTATGAAAAAGAAAAGCCACTTGGGATTATTGTACAGTTCGGTGGACAGACCTCTATTAACCTGACTAAAAAACTTGAAAAATATAATGTTAAAATTCTTGGGACAAATTCAAAATACATTGATATTGCTGAGGACAGGGAAAAATACAGTAAATTAATGAAAAAAATAAAAATACCTATACCAGCTTACGATGTAGCTTATAATATAAGGGAAGCCATAAAAATTATAAAAACAATCGGATATCCTGTTATGATAAGACCTTCTTATGTCCTTGGTGGACGGGGTATGGAAATATTATATAATGAAAAAATGCTCATTCATTACTTCAAGGATGCTGTCAGTGTTAATCCTGAGCACCCGGTATTAATTGACAAATTTTTAAAAAATGCCAGAGAAGTAGATGTAGATGCATTATGTGATGGAAAAGATGTTTATATTGGTGGAATAATGGAACATATTGAAGAAGCAGGAATTCATTCCGGTGATAGTGCCTGCTCTCTGCCTCCTTATTCATTCTCTAAAAAAACTATTAAGGTAATTAAAAAATATACACAAAAAACCGCAAAAGCATTTAAAACAATAGGACTTTTAAATATTCAATTTGCTATCCAGAATGAAAAAGTTTATACAATTGAAGTTAATCCCCGTGCATCACGTACTGTTCCTTTTGTAAGTAAAGTAACAGGAATACCCCTGGCAAAACTTGCAACTAAAATTATTATGGGTAAAAAAATTAGCCAGTTCAATTTGAAACCCAGGGTAGGAAAATATGGCATTAAAGAATCAGTTTTTCCATTTACACGTTTTAATATGACAGATGCAGTATTAGGACCTGAAATGAAATCTACAGGGGAAGTAATGGGTTATGGAAAAACATTTGATGAAGCTTTTTATAAATCACAGATTGCAGCAGGAATGGACATCCCTGAAAAACCCGGTCAGATTATTATCAGTCTTGACCAGGATGATAAAAAGCCAGCTTTAAAATATATAAAAATATTATATAAAATGGGATACAAATTTCTTGCGACATCAGGCACTCATCATTTCTTAAAACAAAATAAAATCAAATCAAAATTAATTCCTAAAATAGGCACAGCAAAACCGGATATACTGTATTTCATTCATAATACAAAAATAAAATTTATAATCAATACACCAGGCGGGCGTAAAGCTTTTTCTGATGGTTTTCAGATTAGAAGACATGCATATCTTAAAAATGTTCCTCTCTATACAACCTTACGAGGAGTAGAAGCTCTTATAAAAGCTCTTTCATTGAAAAAATTTGATGTATATACAATAAATTAATTCTTAACTATTCAAGTATGTCATTTCCATTCATTTGATGTTGCTCACCCTAAAGGGCACTTCGCCTGCGAACAGACTGTGTCATAATTAAAATTTTTGTAATATTCCCCTTAATTCCAAGCAGTAACTTTCCAGTAATAACATAAAAACAGGGATCTCTGACCCCATAATTCTGCCCTTATATTAAATTAGTTGACATAAAAATTTAATTCCTTATTTTTCCTTTAATTTCATATTATTTAAAAAGGTAATCCACATGATAAAACCAGACTTTAATAAACAAAATTTAATTCCTGTGATTGCTCAGGATTATAAAACAGGAAAAGTTTTAATGCTTGCTTATATGAATGAAGAAGCTTATAAAAAAACAATTGAAGCAGGAAAAGCATGTTATTACTCAAGAAGCAGGGATAAATTATGGCTTAAAGGTGAACAGTCAGGACATTTCCAAATAGTAAAAGAAATATTCATAGATTGCGACAGTGATACTCTTTTAATTAAGATAGAACAGATTGGTAAAGCAGCCTGCCACATGGGATATGAAAGCTGTTTTTTTAATAAATATAATAAAGAAAAAAAAGATTATGAAATAGCTGAAGAAAAAATTTTTGACCCTGAAAAAGTGTATAAAAGTTGAAGGAGATTAGAAAATGAAAAAGTTAATACTGGGGCTTCCAAAGGGAAGCCTGCAGAACACTACATTTCAATTATTTGAAAAAGCTGGATATAATATCAGCCTGACAGAGCGTTCCTATTATCCATACATAGATGATGATGAAATTGAATGTGTTTTAATCCGTGCACAGGAGATGGCAAGGTATGTTGAAAGAGGGATACTTGATGCAGGATTTACCGGCATGGACTGGATTATTGAAACAAATTCCCAAGTAAAAATTGTATCAGAACTGGTTTATGCTAAAACAGGCATGCGACCTGTGAGGTGGGTTTTAGCTGCCCCTGAAAATTCTAAAATTAAATCTGCAAGAGACCTCCAGGGAAAAACAATTTCTACTGAAGTTGTCAACATTACAAAAAATTATTTAAAAAAACAAAATATAAAAGCTGAAGTTGAATTCTCATGGGGAGCAACAGAGGTTAAACCGCCGCGGTTTGCCGATGCTATTGTAGAAGTTACAGAAACAGGCTCCTCATTAAGAGCCAATAAATTAAAAATAATAGATATATTAATGGAATCAACAACTCAGTTTATTGTTAATAAAAATGTATATAAAAATAATAAATGGAAAAAAGAAAAAATTGAAAAAATTTCATTAATGTTAAAAGCTGTTATCAATGCTCAATCAAAAGTTGGATTACTCTTAAACATTAAAAAAAGAGATTTAAAAAAAATTCTCTCTATTTTACCTGCAATTGAATCTCCTACTATTAATGAATTAAATGACAAAGAATGGGTTGCATTAAATACTATTATAAATGAATCAAAAGTCAGGACATTGATACCAAGGCTGAAAAAAGAAGGCGCAACAGGTATTGTAGAATACCCAATAAATAAGATAATTTATTAGGAGAAGATTTTTATGAGAAGTGACGCTATGAAATCTGGTTTGGAAAGGGCCCCACACAGGTCTTTATTTAAAGGAATTGGATATACAAATGAAGAATTAAAAAAACCAATTATAGGTATTGCTAATTCATTTAATGAACTGATACCAGGGCATATTCATCTTAATAAAATTGCCCAGGCTGTAAAGGATGGTGTTCGCATGACAGGCGGGACTCCAATGGAATTTAACACCATTGGTATCTGTGACGGTATTGCCATGGGACATCAAGGCATGAAATACTCTCTTCCCAGCAGAGAATTAATAGCTGATTCAGTTGAAACTATGGCAACGGCTTATCCATTTGATGGTCTTATTCTTGTTGCTGATTGTGATAAAATTGTACCGGGGATGCTGATGGCAGCCTTAAGGCTTAATATCCCTGCACTGTATATCAGCGGAGGGCCAATGCTTGCAGGTCGTTACAACCAGAAAGATATTGACCTTATAACTGTATTTGAAGGAGTGGGAGAACATACCAGGAAAAATCTAACAGATGAGCAGTTAGAAGAGATTGAATGTAATGCCTGCCCGAGTTGTGGTTCATGCAGTGGAATGTTTACAGCAAATTCTATGAACTGCCTAAGTGAAGTGCTTGGATTAGCTTTACCTGGAAATGGAACTATTCCAGCTCCATTAGCTGCAAGGGTACGGTTAGCTAAAAAAGCTGGAATGTCTATAATGAATCTAATAAAAAATGACATAAAACCAAGAGATATTGCTACTGTTGAAGCATTTAAAAATGCTATTGCAGTGGATATGGCTTTAGGAGCTTCTACTAATACAGTGCTGCATATTCCTGCTATTGCTCATGAAGCTGAAATTGAACTGGATTTAAAAATTTTTAATGAATACAGTATAAAAACACCTCATTTATGCAGTATGTCACCTGCAGGTCCTCATCATATCCAGGACATTGATGAAGCCGGGGGCATCCATGCTGTTATGAATGAATTATCTAAACTGGGCGTTATTAATGAGAAATGCCTTAATGTTAATGGGAAAAAAGTCGGGGAAAACATCAAGAATAAACCTGTCCTGAATAATGATATGATAAGGTCTGTTGATAACCCTTATCATAAAGAAGGAGGGCTGGCAATTCTTTTCGGTGACTTAGCTCCAAACGGGGCTGTTGTCAAACAATCTGCTGTGGATGAAAACATGCTGAAACACTCAGGACCTGCTAGAATATTTGAATCTGAAGAAGAAGGAATGAAAGCTATACTTGGTAATAAAATAAACAAAGGTGATGTAATTGTTATAAGATATGAGGGACCTAAAGGCGGACCGGGAATGAGAGAAATGTTATCCCCTACATCAGCCATAGCAGGCATGGGACTTGATAAAGATGTAGCACTTATTACTGATGGACGCTTTTCAGGAGGAACAAGAGGAGCTGCCATTGGGCATATATCACCTGAAGCAGCAGAACGCGGACCCATTGGATTGATATATGAAGGGGATATTATTGAAATTAACATTCCTGAAAAAAAAATAAATTTAAAAATTTCCGAGGAAGAAAGAAAAAAAAGAGCACAAAACTTTAAACCGCTTGAACCGAAAATCAAGACTGGTTATTTGTATAGATATTCAAAACAGGTCACATCTGCTGCAACCGGAGCAGTCTTTAAAAAAGAATGAAAATTTTAAAAATATTTCTTTTATTGTTAACCATAATACTGCTTGCAAGCTGTTCATTTTTTAAAAAAAAATCTTCTGACACTGCAAAGGGGAAAAAAGGAGAGGAAAATATTATTGATAATTCAATTAATGTCATACAGAAAAATAATAATTTTGCAGTCAATAATATAACCTCAGAAGATGGATTAATATCCAACAATATCCTTCAGGTTCTTTTTGAAGATGACTATATCCTCTGCCTGACTTCTAATGGAATTGTTCGTATTAATAAAGAGAGCGGCAGAATTGTAAACCATACTTTTGTTGAAAAAAATGTAAATTTTCTTAATTTTAATATAATTGACAATCAATTATATATTATTGATAAAAATGGGCTTTATAAATTTATTAACAATAAATTAATTCCTGTCTGTAAATTAAAAAACATTATCCCAGGTATCTTTAAAAAAAAGAATAAAATTTTTTGTTTTACAGAAAACGGGGAAATTTACAGTTTAGAAACTAATAGTACAAATATAAAATTAATATACACTTATACTAATTTCAGCCCAAAAAAATTAATCCAGGATGATGATAATGTATTTCTTTCAAGTAAGCATGCTTTGTACCAATTAAACACTGATAATTTTAAATTAACAAATATTTTAATATCTTCAAATGAACGCATTAATACTTTTTTAAAAGAAGAGGACATGATTTACTTTGGCTATTATAATCTATATGCATTTGATATCAGCCTGCACTCTATTAAAAAATTAATTTCAATAACTAATACTCATTTTATTACTTTTTTATATAAAGAAAACAAGCAAATTTATATAGGAGAAAATAAAGGTATTAATTTATTAAATTTAATAAATACAAACTATGAAAATATCCTTAAGGATTTTGCTATAAAAAATTCTTATGTAAATCATATTATACGTGATGAAAATATATTATGGATCAGCACTAAAAATAATGGACTTATTAGGTATATTAAATAATAATTACTATGAAGAGATAACAACATGACAAAATCTAAAATACCTGAAGTAAATAATATGTTAAAAAATAATAATTTATTGCTTGAAACAACACTCAAAAGCATAGGCTATGCATTAATTGCAGCAGATAAAAAGGGAAATATTACTTTTATAAATTCTATAGCTGAAAATCTAACTGGATGGAAAAAAAAGGATGTCATAGGAAATAATTCAGAAGAGGTTTTTTGCTTAATAGATTCAAAAACAGGAAAAAAAATCGATTTCCCTATAAAAAAAGTACTTCAGGAAAATATAACTATTAATTCAAACAATAACAATATTTCAATTAAATCTAAAAACAATAAAAAATATCCTGTTGAATATTTATGTACAGCAATTATAGATGATAAAAATAATATTCATGGTGCTGTTTTACTTTTCAATAATATTACTTCAAATATAAAAATGAATGAAGCCATACTAAAAACACAAAAAATGGAATCAATTAATACTCTGGCAGGAGGCATAGCTCATGATTTTAATAATTTATTGGCTACTATTTTAGGCAATTTATCCATTGTTAAGATGGATGCTGTCCCGGGAGATGAAACTTATGAAAGTC
>CBDVEP010000062.1:0-16743 GCA_965373035.1 uncultured bacterium | reverse complement strand
TTATTTCTTTATCTACTGCCTGTAGATTAACATAAGCATCATTTAAATCATCCTGGATCTTATTCCTCAGGTCATCATTTTCAAGGCAAATCATGATAATCCTTGCCTTTTCATAATCTGAAACTGCAGACTCCATGTTTAGCTTAGCAACTCTCATCTCATTAGCTTTTACATCCATTATACCCTGCTTATTTTCCATGGTTGCTTTAACAACATTATTCAAATCTGCCATTAAAACTTTATAATTACTTACAGCACTTTCCATAAACCGGCGTGTAGCTGCCAACTGAGTTTCACTTTCTTCTTTTTTCTCCCTTGTTGTGCCATTCCCCTGGGCATATTCTTTAACGGCCCGGGCTATATCCAGCTTTCTTGACCAGTACTCTTTTTCAGCTTTCAGCTTCTCAAGATGCATCTCATTTGTTGACATATAATATAGATCTGCTGTGTTTTCATCTAAATTATTGTCAAAAAGTCCTACTGCTTTTCCCCATATATCTTCATTATGATAAATATCTTCACTCTGTGATGATAACCGGTCTATCTCATTTTTAATATTAACCCATTTATTATATTCATTAACATAGTATTCATATTGTTCATATTTTTTATAAAACTGGTTTTTTTGCTGTTCATAATGATCCCTGCTATTTACATATTCTTTACATCTATTAATAATATCTTCAACATTATCTCTTTCATAAATTTCATTATCATATTTTAGTATATCTGATACATTCTGGCTGCTGCATGTAACTGTTTTATTTTTATAATAATCATCCCCGTTTTTTTGGTAAAAATCTATTACTATTTGAGAATCATTTATTGTTTTATTTATCCATCTTGTTTGGTATTTTTCTCCAGTTGAAAAATTTGTATATGTTATTATATTTCCTTCTGAAGCTTCTAAAATATTTTGACGGTGCCACCATTCCCCTACTGTTATATTTTTATAATTACTGCCTACTCCTGTAAAAGTAATCATCTCTGTAAGCACATTTGTATAGCCTATAATTTCATCCTCACTATCCCTGACTTCTTCTTTAGTATAAAACTCAATTATTCTCCGGCCATCATCATATACCTTTTTCATCTCATCATACCCTTCCTGTATCAACAAATCATTCACATTATTATACAAATTATTCCAATAATTGTATTGTCCCACTACTTTTTGCCATTCATTCCAGTACTGCTGTTTCCTATCATCCAGCCATCTAATATTATCTTCTGCCTGTTTCAATATCCCGCTTCCGCTTACAAGTACATCTTCTATGCCTGCAATGTGATTATCCCAGCTTTCTTTCTGGATTTGTATATACCTGGTAAGTTCCTGTTCTGCTTCTTCCCGCTCCCTTTCTACATCTTCCCATTTATCCTGCCATTCCCTTAATCCCTGTCTTATCCTTTCTTCTGTTCTTACAAGCCATGCTTCTCTTTCATTCTTTATTAACTCATAGCCACGCTCCCATTCTCTCTGGCCTTCTTCAAACTGCTCATCTGCTTGTTCCCGCCATATACCCCAGTTCCTGTAAAAAGACTCAAGAGCCTTATTCCACTCTGCCAGTCCTTCTCCAATGACTTTTTCATAATGCTGATATTCTTTCTTTTGCTCCCAATCCTCTTTTTCTGCTTCCTCTGCAAGGCTATCTTCTATTGACTTATCTGCTCTCTCTTTTGTCTCCCCTATAATACGCTCTGCCACAACTGATGCCCGCCTGTTTTCATACTCCTGCCGCATGCTTTGATCCCGCGTCTTTTCCATCATCCAGATATTACGCTTCCTTACCCATGTGGCATCTGCTTCCCATTCCCATCTCTTTTCAAATTCTGCTGCAATTCTTTCTATTTCTTCCCTGAATCCTTTTTCATATTTTGCCCTTTCATCATCATCTGTTATTTTACTTAACTCTTGCTCTATCTTCTCCTCTATTAATGCCCTTACTTCTTCTCTTTTCTCATTCTTGCTTGTTGTTATATTTCTTAAATGTTCTGCCCATTCATCCAGCCCGGCTCTTAAATCCATTCCCTCTATTTCCTGTTCAACTGTCTCACACCATCTCCTGAACTCAGCTATCTGTTCATCATTTGCAATCTCTTCCTGTATCTCTTCTCTGTATTGATCTGCTTTCCATCTGCCTTTCTCAAGAAGCAAATCTGCATTTGCTTCTGCTTCCCATTCCACTTCATTCTCCCTTATTATCTCATCTATCTCTTCTTCTGTTATATCTTCTGCCCTAAATTCCCTTGCAAGCTCCTCCCACATCCTCATTTCCCACTGGCTTTTAACAATCTCTCTCCCCCTGTTTACAACCTCTTCCCATTTTATCTCTTCCTTGTATCTCTCTGCTTCCTTATAAAATACCCCCATCTCCTGCCTGTCATAGCGTTTATATTCTACTTCATTTGCATGGAGTTTTACAGCCCCATTTATTCCTAATAAAAATATCAATAATAATAGCAATGCTTTCCTGAAATCTTTTAATTTATACATAGAATACCTCCGAAGTTTGAACCTTAAAAATTCGAACCAACAACTCATATTTATTAAGACGACAGTTTTTTTAAAAACGGCCACTTTTTTTTATTTTTTTTATCCCGAAATAGCTAACAAATAATGCAGGCTAAAGCCTGCGACTGCCTTTAGTTTTGTTTATCCCAATTATATTTTATAAGTATAATAAATTTTAAACAAAAGTCAAATGATTTTTTGTGTTTTTTGTACTTTTTGTATTTTTTGTTTATTTTGTAGTTTTTATGTTGACAAATCTATAAAAAATATTATACTATAATGATATAACATAAATAATGTAGGATAAAATTTTTCAAGATATTTGGCCGTTTGTGAAAAATTTATCGTCTTAATAATTATTAAAATAAAGCACTAATTAAATTCGCATACCTTTAAAGGGCATACTCAGGCAGCATCTACGACATCCTGACTAAAAAAAATTGTCACCTTTTTTGGTGTTGTGGTGTTTAATATATAGTTAAAAAAAACTTTTAAAGTGGTTCGAGCCTGCGAAACCCGAACCAGCAACGAATCAGTAAGAGGAGAGATTATTATGAAAAAAGTAAAAAGTAAGGAACTGGTACTTTTTCTTCTTTTTCTTTTTATTGTGTTTAGCTGTTCAAGAGAAGGAAATAAACATCTTGATTTTTATAATAAAGGAAAGGCTTGTTTTTTAAATCATAATTTATCTAAAGCCATATCATTTTTTCATAAGGCACTTAATGAAAACAAGAGTTATTCTCCATCCTATCTTATGCTGGGTAAATCTTATTATTTTTCCAAAGAGACACAAAAAGCAAAAAAAACTTTTAAAAAACTATTAAAGGTAAATAAAAATAACATTAATGCCATGAACTGGCTGGCAAGAATTGAAGGTATTGATGAAAAAAAATATGAAAAGGGCATCAGATATTGTAATAAAGTTTTAAAAATAGATATGAATAATTATGATGCTCACTATTACAAAGCTCTTATTTTTCAGCAGCAGAATAAGATTAAAGAAGCTATTATTGAGCTGAATAATGCTCTTCAGGTGGAAAAAATTATTTACCTTTCTCATTTATCACTGGGAGATATTTATTATCAAAAAGGAATTAAAGATAAAGCTATATCAGAATATAAAAAAGTTCTGAATTATAAAGCAAGTAAGAAATTAAAAAATGAATTAAAAGAGAGGATTAAAAATTATGAAAAAAATTAAAAATATCATTTTATTCATCATCCTGTTATTAATAACCGGGGGATGTAATAAACCTGAATTAATTATTTTTAACAGTAAAAAAATGAAAAACATAAAAAATATACTGATTAACAAAACTACTATCAGATCTCTGAATTATGATCCTTTTATTAAGCAGGATTTACAGGACTTAGTTTTATTTGAATTAGAAAAATCAGGCTATCAGGTCAAGGTAAAAAAAATAGCCTCTACTAATTCCACACAAAACATAACTGAAAGTCATGATGTTGATGCTGTTTTAAATATGACTTTAATTCACAGAAAATATTTTAAACAGGTCGAGGAAATGGAAAATATCAGCCTGAATTTTGATTTTTGTTCTTCTGATAAAAATGATAAAAAGAAAATCTGTTCTATTCTTTTTTCAGATACTGATGAGGATTATTTACTGAATACTAAATACATGAAAAATGTAATTTCTGAAATGATAAAGTTGTTAAAGGATTGAGGTTTAAAACGGGGTCTATCGACCTCCCTTATCCAGGGACAAAGCCTACACTACATTAAAATATATTTAATAATTATTTATTGTAGGTTCGGGGTATGTGTTAAAATATGAAAATAACAGACCTAAAGGTCTGTTTCTACATTTTTTTTTAAAATAGTTAACCAAATCGACAGCCTGACTAATTATTTAAAAGGAACAGTATGAAAAGATTAATAACAATTATATTAATATTGATTCTTAAAAATATTTATGCTCAAGACAATATGCTTCAAATTATTAATATTAATTTATCTCGTGCTGTAACAATTGGGGTTAAAAATAATTATGACTTAAAATACAACAGGATAGAACAGCTTATAAGTAAAAAAATCATAACAGAAAGCTGGCGAAGGTTTCTTCCTGCTTTATCCATTAATTATGGAAACTCATTTAATGTTGCACCTTATGAAGAAGACACAAGGACTCATTCTATTAAGTTTGAAATACAACAGCCTATTTACCAGGGGGGAAGATATTATGCTTCCTATAAAGTTGCAAGATTGAACTGTAAAATCAAAAGGGTTACTTACAATATATTACTCAATAATTTAAAAGCAGGCATTCAGAAACAATACTTTGCCGTGCTTATTAAAAAAGAAATAATGAATATTCAGCAAAAACTTGAAGAACAGGCACATGTTCAGGTAAAATTTGCACAGGCAGAAAACAGGCTGGGGATGCTTACAACAATGGACTTTGCTGAAATAGAAGCTTATGCAAAAAATGCAGAACTGGATCATATAAAATCAAAAAATGATTTATCAGGAGAATACAACAATTTAAAAAAAACTCTTTATCTTGACTGGCATTATAAAATTATGCTTGATGATAACATAATTCAGGCTTTTGAATATTATGAACTTAAAAAAAACATTGATGAATTAATATCTTTTGCATTTTTGAAACGAAGGGATTTGATAAATACTTATTCAGAAGTTCGTCAAAAGTATTATGATTATAAAAGTAATAAATATTATTATCTCCCTGCTGTTTCATTAAACTTTGATTATACTCTTTCAGGTGAAAAATTTTACCCTTTTTCCCGGTCATGGAATATTGGACTGCAAATGGATTTTTTATTTAAAGGAACAACTTTATCACAAACCGGGAATTATGGACAGAATATTAATAATGAAAGTAAAAGCATTTCATCCAGTCATTCTGTATCTCCATTTGCAGACATAGGCTATATTTCACGGTATATCCAGGCTGAAGCAAATCTTAAAACTGCAAAAGTTAAACTTGACCAGTTAAAACAGGATATTGCCATTGAAATAGAAAACAAATATCATCTTGCCAAGGAAAAATGGGACCTCATGGGGATTTTAAAAAGCCGTGAAAAAATCCTGAAAAAACGTTTTGATGTTTTTGATATTAAACTTAAGCTGGGAGAAGCAAAAAGAGTGGATGTTGTAGAAGCTGAAATAGAATATTATATGGCAAGGACAGATACTATGAAAGGCATATTGGATTATATTAATTCTATTGTTGATCTGGAGCTGGCACTTGGAGCTGATATTGGTTACCTGGAAATAATAAAAGAAAGGGGGAAGTAATGAAAAAGACAACAATAATACTATTTTTAATTCTTGTTTTAGCATGTTCAAAAAATAAAGATGACAACACAAATACAAAACTGAAAGTAGAAGTATTAAAAATTCAAAATGAAATAATTAAAGAAAGCATTTATTCAATTGGGACTATCTCATACATAGAAAAAGTCAATATAACTTCAAAAGTCATGGGAAAGGTTGAAAAAGTTTATGTTGATGTAGGTTCAAAAGTATATAAAGGAAGCACATTAATCCAGATTGAAAAATTTCCTCTTGAACTGGAGCACAGAAAAGCAACAGCAGAGTTGGAATCTGTAAAAGCAACTCTTACGCTTGTAGAAGAAAAATATAAAAATGCTCTTAAGCGGATAGAGCAGCAATTAAAAGTTATTGAAAAAGCAAAGGCAGATTTAAAAGACAAAGAAGTCTCACTTAAAAATGTAAAAAAAATCACAGAAAGAAAAAAACAATTACTTGAAATCGGCGCTATTACACAGGAAGAATATGAGAACCTTTTAACTGAGCTTACTACTTATGAGACAAAATACAAACTTGCTGAAAAAGAGCTGGAAATCCAATTAAGTGGTTATAAAGATGAGGATATCATTAATAAAGGCTATACAGTACCAAATAATTTGCAGGAAAAAATAAAAATTTTAAAAATAATGAACACATCTGTGGACAAAGCTGAAGTTGAAGTTCATAAAGCAAAAGTTAAAAATGCACAGGCAGAGGTGGATTCTATTAATCTCCTGCTTCAAAAAAGTACAATCCGCTCTCCAATTAAAGGTATTGTTGCTATCAGGGATATTGAGCGTGGTGAAAGAGTTGTTGGGGAACAACCATTGCTTGTACTTATGAACATTGATTATGTATATGCCTTATTAAATATCCCTGAATCCAGTATTAATAATGTTAAAAAAAAGAATAAAATCGAGTTGAAAGTAGATGCACTTAATCAAAAAAGTTTTAAAGGATATGTTCATTTAATAAGCCCTATTGTGGATTTGAAAACACGAACTCTTGAAATAAAAGGAAAATTTGCCAATCATTCTCACCAGTTAAAACCAGGGATGTTTGTACGAGCTCATATTTATACAGGAAAAAAAAGAGAATGCATCACCATTCCCTCATCTTGTGTTATAACAAGCCAGAGTAATACTGGAAATGTTTTTATCCTAAATAAAAATAATGAAGTATTTTCAAAAAAAATAGAATTCACAGAAACAATTGATAATAAATTAGAAGTCACAAAAGGACTTTTAGAAAATGATATTGTTATTATTAACAATATTGAAAAATTAAATGAAGGAGATATTGTTGATGTTGAATTTTAAAATTATAAAAATTATTATTATATTACTGATTATTTCAGGATGCAGCAAGCTGGGAGTTGATCTTGACCCTCCTGAAATTGAAAATTATTATCCAGGCCATAACCAGTATAATGTTCCTAATAATTCTCATATATGGATTCAGTTTAATGAGCAGATGGACATAGAAAGTGTACAAAATGCTTTTAATATTGAATCAGAAGGTGACCATAATGGAACATTTGGATGGGAAAATAATACGAAAATGTATTATTTTTTTGAAAAAGCCATGGATACAGGAAAAAAATATTCAATTACCCTAAGTAAAAATGCAAAAGACAGAACAGGAAACAGCCTGACTAAGGATTTTTTATTTACATTCTATGTAAATCATGAAGATGCTACAAAACCGGTCATCACTCAGACTGTTCCGGCTAATATGTCAGAAGGTGTTAATAAAGACACTGATATTTACATTACTTTTTCAAAGCCTATGGATGAAAATTCAGTCAGGGATAATTTCTCAATCTCGCCTTCTGCTAATGGATCATTTAATTGGAACACTGATTGTACAATTATGCACTACCAGGTATTAAATGATCTGGAAGCTTCTACAAGATATGAAGTCACAATTGGAGGGGATACCAAAGATAAGGATGGTTTTCAATTAGGATCAGATTATAAATTTAACTTTCTCACCGGTGATACTTATTCCCTTCCTGAAATACTGGGAGTATATTCTTATGGTGGAGCATCAACAAATTACTGGGTTAATTACCAGGATAACATTGATAAAAATGTCCAAATTGCCGTACATTTTAATAAAAGCATGTCTCACCCTGATACTGAAAGTGCATTTTCCCTGTCTCCTTCTGTGAATGGTTATTATACATGGATTACTACTGTTGGTGAAACCATGATATTTCACCCTACTGAATATTTTCAATCAGAAACAGTTTATAACCTGAATATCAGCTCAACTGCCAAGGACCTGGATAATCATCAATTAGAGCAGGAATATGAATTACATTTTATCATTAATGGCTCAAACTCCCTGAATTTAAAAATTACAAATGTTTCTGACAACCAGGGAAATTCTCTATCATTTGATACAGTAGATAATGTACAATTAAATGGTACTGAAACTAATACATTTACTGTTAATTTTAATTTAACATCTCCAAATATGCTTGATATTTCTTCTTTTCAGGGCCATGTTTCAATATCCAGAATATCAGGATGGGGTGATACAAGCAAGCTTGGTGTAATTGAAGACTATAATTATAATTTTGATTATACAAAAGCATATATAAAAATCGGGTCTATTTCAAGTAACAATTATTATAAATTAACATTTGATGGTACTGAATCAGGTATCAGGGATATAAATGTCAATTGTATGCAAGATGACCTTGAGATTATGTTTTTGACGGAGTGAAAAAATAGCCACAGAGTCACAGAGACACAGAGAAAATATTATAAATTTTAAAATATTTTTTCTAGTTTTCTCTGTGTCTCTGTGACTCTGTGGCATTTTAAACAACTCTGCAATTTTAAAAAACCATATTTATTAAGGAAAAAAACATGAAAAAATTATTAATAATGAGTATGCTTATCAGCTTTATCTTCTATCAATGCTCCATTTTTGGGGATTTTGATTCACCAAAAGTTGTCACTGTTACTCCAATAAAGGACAGCATAAATATAGATAAAGTCTCTTCAGTTATTATACAGTTCTCTGAACCAATGGAAAAACCAATTACTGAAAAAGCATTTTCTTTAAAAACAGGGGGAAATACAGTCACTGGTTATTTCACATGGAGTGAAAATGATAAAAAAATGACTTTTACACCTGAATATCCTTTAAATCCGGGAAATATTTATTATATAAGTCTGACAGAAAGTTCAGAGGATAAGGTTGGAAATAATCTTGATGGAGAAATTAATTATCAATTCACAGTTGGCGGTGAAACAGTTAAACCTTATGTGGTCTCAACTTATCCTGTCTATGGAGCAATTGGCATTCCAAAAGAAGCTAATATTCTTATTACATTTTCCGAAGCCATTGATGAAACCTCCTTAATTAATGGAGTCACATTCAGCCCTGAATTTCAATACCAGCTTTCATTGCAGAATAATGAAACAACAGCTTTTTTTAACCCGGTTGGTTTATTAGAATACGGCACAACTTATAATGTTGATGTAAACAATGAAGTAAAAGATAAAGAAGGCAATTCCCTTCTGGAAGCTTATAAATTTGTATTTACAGTTGGTGATGATTTTACATCACCTGCCCTGGTCTTTGCAAGAAATTCATCATCTACTGTTAACTGGAATAGTAGTGTAATTAATAATAATGTTGAAAAAGATGATTCTATTCTGTTTAATTTTTCCAAACCAATGAATAAAGCCAGTACCGGCAATTACATTACATTTTCTCCTTCTGTGGCTGGTAATTTTTTATGGGATAATGACTACCAGGTACGATTTACCCCGGCTGATATATTTAACCTTTTAGGGGTATATACTGTTTCAATTTCTCATTCTTTAAGTGATACAAATGGTAATGAATTAGAAGACGAGTATTCATTTCTTTTTATGATTAACGGCACTAATTCCATCCCGCCTGTTGTAAATAAAATCAGTGATACTATTAATGATCCATGGGTTAATAACCAATTTATTTCTATTGAAACAAATAAAACATATACTAATATTAACATTCATTTTTCGCAAGGCATGCACCAGATCAGGGTCATTGATAATCTTGATGTAGAATATATAGGAGGAACCGGCTCAGGGATTGGGCTTGGTATTACAAAATATATCTGGAACTCACCGACTGACACAATATTAAAAATAGACCTGAAAGGACTTGACAGCGGCAACCTTTATAAACTGGAAATAAAAGGCGGAAAAGACGGGGCAACTGACAAAAATAATAATTATTTAATTGAGGATTTTGTCATTTTCTTTAAGACATAGAAATCAGCCACAGAGCCACAGAGGCACAGAGTAACAAAAAATATTTTTTATTAAGTTACTGGTTCGGGTTATGAAACCCGAACCAGCGAATTACTTTTTAAATCTTTAATCTCTCTGTGACTCTGTGTCTCTGTGGCAAATATCTTTTAAACAGATTAAAGAATTAATAAGGAAATAATCCTTTATGTTAAATACTGAAAAAGCTTTAAAATATCCTATTACTACATTGATGGTTTTTCTTGCTGTTATACTTTTGGGATTAATATCTTTTAAAAAATTACCGGTATCTTTACTGCCTGATATAGAATTTCCTGAAATTACAATTGTTACAGAATATAAAAATGTCTCATCCAAAGAAATTGAGCATCTTGTTACAAAACCAATTGAAGAATCTGTTGCATCTGTAAGCGGGGCAAAAGAGATTGCTTCCATATCTTCAGAAGGCATTTCTGTTGTTAAGGTAAAATTTAACTGGGGAAAAAATATGGACATTACCGCTATGGAAGTACGGGAAAAGGTTGACCTTATAAAAGGTTCTCTTCCACAGGATGTAAAAAAATCCATTGTTTTAAAATATAATCCATCTGAGACCCCTGTTATGAGTTTATCTGTAAACTCCCCTTATTATAATAAAATTCAACTGCGGGAACTTATAAAAAAAGAAATAAAGCCTTCCCTTGAAAGAATTGCCGGTGTTGCGGCTGTTAATATAACAGGGGGGCTTATCAGGGAAATCAAGGTTCATATTGATGTCAGCCGTTTATATGCAAATAATTTAAGTATTCCTGAGGTCATTGATGCTATTAATTTTGCTAACTACAATTATCCTGCCGGCAGTATAAAGAAAAATAAAAAAGAATATATTATCAGGGTAATTGGAGAATTCCAGGATATTAACCAGATCAGGGAGCTGATTATTGGAACAGGAGAGAACAACCAGCCTATTTATTTAAAAAATGTTGCACAGGTTATTGATTCCTTTAAAGAAAAAACCTCATCTTCTCACTATAGTGGAATTGAAGACATTAATCTAAACCTTCAAAAAGAAGCATTAAAAAACACTGTTGAAGTATGCACTAAAGTGCTGGATAGAATATGCGAACTTGACACTAAATTTCAGGATAAAATAAACATCAATGTTATATACTCACAGGCAGAATTTATTAAAAGTTCTATTTCAAATTTAATAACCGCTGCTATCTTAGGTGGAATTATTGCTTTTATGATTTTACTTGTTTTTCTTAAAAATATTAAAAGTTCCTCAATTATAATGATTTCCATCCCTGTGTCAATAATGGTGGTTTTTATATTTATGTTTTTAAAAAAAATTAATTTAAACATGATATCCATGGGAGGAATAGCCATTGGAATTGGGATGCTGGTGGATAACAGCATTGTTGTTCTTGAATCAATAAACCGAAAATTGCAATCTAAAAAAAATTTAAAAGAAGCATCTATTGAAGGAACAGCTGAGGTTAAGACTTCTGTAATAGCCTCAACAATGACCAGTATTGTGGTTTTTCTGCCGATTATTTTTGTTAAAGGAATTGCAGGCTCTATATTCGGGGAACTGGCTTTTACTATCTCCATTGCACTTGTCAGTTCATTATTTATTTCCCTGACATTAATCCCTTTGCTTTTTACATTTCCTTTATCTTTTCTTAAAAAAATCAACCTGAATTTTCTTTCAAAATTTGATGATTATTATAATAAATTTGAAAATTTTTATTATAACCTGCTTAAAAAATTAATTCCATATAAAAAAAAGATTCTGCTTTCAGGTCCTGTTATTATCCTCATAGGACTTTTATGTTTTCTTCTGATTAAAAAAGAACTGCTCCCTACAATTGATAAAGGCGAATTTAAAATAAAAATAGAAGCTCCCACAGGAACAACATTAAAAGATACTGAAAAAGGTGTACTTGCAGTAGAGAACCGAATTTTAAAACATAAAAATTTAATTAAATCAATTTATACAACTATTGGGTATAATGAAGAAAACCTTGTATATAATCAGACTGAACAGATGAAAATCAATAAAGCTATTATAAATATAATTTTAAAAAAAGGTGTAAAAACTAAAAAATTTATAAACATGCTTAAAAAACGACCATTTCCTGAATCATTAAAAATATCCTTTTTAACTACACCTGAGATCATACCAGGTATCTCATCTACACAGAAAAAAGATTTCCTGATTGTTATTGCCGGACTTAAACTTGATGTATTAAGGAACATTTCCAATAAGTTAATCCAATATTTAAAGGAGCAAACTGACATAACAGATATTGAAAATGAAAGCGGTGAACCTGCGATGGAGTATCAACTAAAAATCGATAGGGAAGCTCTTGCTTCTTTGGGATTAAATATCAAGCTTGTAGCTGAAACATTACAGGCTTTAATAAAAGGAAAAACAGCCTCTTATTTCAGAGTTCATGATGATGAATATGATATTAATGTAAGATTAAGGCAGGAAGACAGAATGAATAAATACTCCTTAAATAAAATATTTATTAAAAACAGTATCTATGGCATTAATGTTCCTTTAAGTGCTTTTATCACTTTAAATGCCCTGCCGGGAGAAAGCACCATTTTCAGGGAAAACCAGCAAAAAGTTATGTATATTTCATGCAATTCTAAAAAATCCAGAAGTACTATGGCAAACCTGCTGAAAAAATTTAACAGGACACTGCCATCTGAATATGACTCTTCTTTAACCGGTATGGATAAAGAAACTAAATCATCCATACAAAACCTGATGTTTGCATTTATACTGTCAATAATTTTTATATACATGATATTAGCTTCCCAGTTTGAATCCCTTGTTAAACCGCTTTTAATTATGTTCTCCACTCCTTTAGTTATAACCGGTGTTGCTATTGGACTTTTAATAACAGCAAACAGTATGAATGTTATCTCAGCAATAGGCTTGATAATGCTTTCAGGTATTGTTGTTAACAACTCCATTATTCTTTTTGAATATTTTCAAATATTGAGAAAAAGAAAGCATTCCCTGGTTTCCTCTGTACTGGAAGGATGCCGCATAAGACTGCGGCCCATTATGATGACAACATTAACAACGATTTTTGGTTTGATACCGCTGGCTATTGGACTGGGAAAAGGAAGTGAATTGCAATCCCCCATGGCAATAGCTGTTATTTCAGGCTTGTTATTTGCCTCGATTTTAACATTAATTTACATACCACTGGTTTACATTGCAGTTGAAGAGAAAAGGAAGTTATAAATGTTATAAAAATGATTTTTAAAGAAGGATATTTAAAAAAACCTGTATCTGTAATTATGTTCTTTATCTTTATGCTGATTATGGGAATTATTTCCTTTACAAAACTTCCTGTCAGCTTAATGCCGCCGCAGAAATCACCATGGATATCCATTATTGTTGAGTACCCGGGGATATCACCGCAGAAAATTGAAAATTTAATTACTAAAACAATTGAGGAGAAAATCTCTACAATTTCAGGCATTTATAAAATTCTTTCTGTTTCAGAAGAAGGGAAATCAAGAATTAATGTCCAGTTTGATATTGAAAAAGACATTGATTTTCTGATACTTGAAATCAGGGAAAAAGTAGATATAGTTAAAGCAGTCTTTCCCAGGGAAGTTCAGGAGCCTCTTATTATAAAATATGACCCTTCTGAAACACCAATTTTTATTGTTACATTATCCAGTACAAAATATGATATCAAGGAATTGCGCAACATTTCAGAACACAAATTTAAAAAGCTTTTCCAGAGAATTGACGGGGTTTCAGAAATTTTTATAAGCGGGGGGTTGCAGCGTGAAATACATATAGATGTAAATTATAATAAACTGCTGGCAAGAAATATTGACCTTACAGATGTGTTTAGAGAAATACAGTTTGCTAATATACATCTGTCATCAGGTATCATTTATAAAAGTCAGCTTGCGGTTCCGCTTCTTACTCCATGGAAATATACTACATTAAACCAGATTGAAAATACAGGCATATTTACAACTGAGGAAGGAAAAATCATCAGGGTCAGGGATATAGGAGAAGTAAAGGATACATTTAAAGAAAGAGATTCTATCTCCCGTGTTAATTTAGAACAGAGAGTTTCCATATACATACAAAAATCAGGCATGGCTAACACGGTTCAGGTTGCTGAAGACATTAAAAACGAACTGCAAATATTAAAACAAAAATTTAAAAATATTCAATTTGATATTGTTTATAATCAGTCAAAATTCATTAAAGCTGCATTAAACCGTGTAAAAACATCAGCCATAATAGGTTCAATCATAGCAGGTCTTGTACTATTTTTATTTTTAAGGTCATTTCAGTCAACCTTAATAATCGGTGTATCCATACCTATTTCTTTAATTGCAACATTTACATTTTTTTATTTCAAAGGCATAAGCTTAAATATTTTTTCTTTAAGCGGCATGGCACTGGCTGCCGGTATGCTTGTGGATAACAGCATTATTGTACTTGAAAACATTTATGCCAGTAAAAAAATCTCTACAGCAGTTAAATCTATTGAGAAAGCCGCTGTTGCTTCTACATTAACTACTATTGCAGTTTTCCTTCCAATTGTATTTACCAATAAAGAAGTACAAATAATGTATGGGGATATTACACTTGCCATTATATTTTCAATCCTTTTTTCCTTATTAACAGCTCTTATACTCCTGCCGGTTTTAACTAATTTATTCTTTAAAAACTCCTGCAAATTTTTTAAAACAATTGATACAAAATTAAATACATCTTTCTCTTTTTTTAAAGGGCATATTAAAAAAATAAAATTTCCCTTATCTGATAAAATCTCAATTAATAAAAGCTCATATACAAACTTACTGAAAAAAGTAATAGCAAATTATAAAAAAATATTAATTGGAACTTCAGCATTAATTATTATTACTTTTTTTTTAGCCAGATTTATCCCCCAGGAGTATATTAATCCTCTTGATACAGGCAATATCAGGGTATTTGTCGAGCTTGCTTCAGGGACTAATCTTGATGAAACTGATAAAAAAGTAAAGCAGACTGAATTAATCTTAAATGAAAAATTAGGCAAATACATAAAACGCATATCATCAAGAATAGAAAAAGCCCATGCAACACTTGTTTTAGAATTAAATAAAAAAAGAAAAATATCAACAAAAGAATTTATAAAAAAAGCAAAAAAATTCACTGAACTTGTAAAAGAAGCAGATGTTATATATTCAGAACCATCTTCAGCCCAAGGATCAGCTCAAAAAGAAGTAAATATTAATTTAATAGGAAAAGATCCTGATATGATAAAGCAGTTAGCCCATTCTCTGGCACAGGAATTTAATTCCATAAAACAAATAACAGACATTATCTTCCATTTTAAACCTTCACAGGAACAAATTTCAATTATTATTGATAAGGAAAAAACTGTTTTAAATAAATTAAATTCTTATAAAATCGCAAATTTTTTAAGAGAAGCAATTTACGGGCCTGTGACAACTAAATTTTTTAATAAAGATAGAGAAATCGATGTACGGGTTAAACTGGACAAAGAGCATATAAAGGATATATCAGATCTGAATAATCTGTATATTAAAAATGAAGAAGGAATAATGATCCCGCTAATCTCTATTGCTCATATTAAAAGAACAAAAGCACCTTCAAAGATATACAGGCTTAATAAACACAGGACAGTAAGCCTGGCAGTTAAATATGATGATATAGATTTAAATGGTATTATTAATATCATTAAAGTAAGATTAAAACATTTTTCTTTTCCAAAAGATTATTACTATGAATTTGGTGAAAATTATAAAAAACTGGTTCAGAATCGAAAGGAAATGATTTATGCCATTTTATTTGCTTTTATATTAATTTATATTGTTCTAGCATCTATTATGGAAGATTTCATTGACCCGCTTATAATAATTTCTGCCATACCTGTTGCTGTATGTTCTGTTCTTCTTGTTCTTCTGGTAACAGGTAATTCCCTTAATATAGCTGTGTATATCGGATTGATCATGCTTGGTGGGATTGTTGTTAATAACAGTATAATTCTGGTAGATACTATCAATAAATTAAGGAAAAAAGGACATAATGTAAAGGCAGCAATAATAAATGCCTCTTATTCACGGCTGCGCCCTATTTTTATGACAACTTTAACTACTGTTTTTGGATTACTGCCTATTTTACTGAATACAGGAGAAGGAAGTAATCTCTGGCAGCCTCTTGCTTTAACCATTATATCAGGATTATTATTCTCCACTATATTAACACTTTTCATCGTGCCTGCCTTATATTTATTTTTCAAATGTACTGTTTTTCAGCATTAAACATGCCATACATTTTTTACAGATTAGGAATTGAATTCCTTATCTGTAAAAAATTTCTTGACATTTTTTTATTAATAGAGTTGTTGCATAATCATTTTATAAGTAGTGAAGGCTTTGTCCCTGGATAAGGGAGGTCGATAGACCCCGTAAACCATTAAATAAGGTTTTTAAAACGGGATCTATCCAGACTGTGTGAAAAGTCCATTTTTAATGAAAAATGTAGGGGTTCGATTTATCGAACCCGCAAATAAAGGCACTAAAAGACGGGTTTGATACATCGTCATCGAAGGTGAAATCAAACCCCTACAAATATTACTTTTCACACAGTCTGTATCGACCTCCCTTAT
>CBDVEP010000061.1:0-17103 GCA_965373035.1 uncultured bacterium | reverse complement strand
AATCATGATAAAAGAAAAATTTGTAAGAAAAAAATTGCTGGTTGATAAAAAATTTCAAACAAAATTCATGTTAAATTTTTTTATATCTTTTGTAATAATTATCCTGCTTTTATCAATTCTGTTTATTTATTCTACTTCCCATCAAATCAAAGGATCTGTCTATAAAAAATTAGTGAGCATAAAAAATACTAACCAGATTATCATACCTGTAGTTATAAAAATAAGTGCATTAATTCTGATATTTGGGGGAAGTTTTGCCTTATATAATCTGCTGAGATATTCTAATCACATTGTCGGGCCAATGGTCAGATTTAAACGCTGCTTAAAAAAAATTGGCAATGGTAATTTAACTATTACTCTTAATTTCAGAAAAAAGGATCAATTACATGAGTTGGCTAATCTATTGACTGAAACTTCAAAACAACTAAATAAAAAAATTAAAACTTTAAAAAAACACTTCATTTCTTTAAAAAAGCTGATAAAAGAAAAAGGTGTGAAAAAAATTAATAAAAAAGAAATCCAAACATTAGAAAACGCTGTTGATACAATTGAATTTATTTTAAAAAATTTTAAAACTAATTAAGGCTGTCCCATAACTGTAGTGAAAGGGTCGGTAGACCCTGTAACCATTAAATAAAACCTTTAATTACAGGGTCTATCGACCCTTGCACTACTATTTTTGCACAATATAGGGTTATGGAACAGTCTCAATTAAGGCTCTTTAAAGTAAACTGTAATCATCATTCCTTTATGTGTTTTCGTTCCTCCTTTCGGAGATTGCTTGTAAGAAATTCCACTTCCAATAAGATTCATTTTCACCTTATATAATTGTATTATATTAATAACTTCCCGCATATTTTTATTTAAAAGCACAGGAACAACATTTAAATTATAGCTCTTTAACTTTAAGGATTGTGTATTTAAAATATTCTTTTTTACAGGTATTGATAATATGCTTTTATTTGGAATAGCTTTATAGGAAATCACTTTTTCAACTATATCTTTAAATATGGGCGCAGCTATTTTCCCACCTGATTTATCAGGAGTTTTTGGCTGGTTAATAGTTACAAGTATTCCATACCGGGCATTATTAGCAGGAAAAAATCCTATAAACGAACTGTTTACTTTTTCTTTACAATATCGCTTTAATTTCTTATAATAAATTTGCCCTGTTCCAGTCTTTCCGCCTATAGGAAAATTTTTTATATAAGCTAACTTCCCTGTTCCACCTTGCTCCACTACTCCTTTTAAATCTCTTCTAACCTTTTTCGCAATATTGGGAAGTACAGCCTGCCGAATAACAATTGAGGGGAACTTTTTGTAAATAGTTCCATCATCCTCTATTATAGCTTTTACTATTTTCGGCTCCATTAATTTCCCATCATTATAAATTGAACAAGCTGCAGTTATTAATTGTATGGCTGTTGTTCCAACCTCCTGACCCAATGAAATAGACGCCTGAGAAAACAACCCCATTCCCTTAGGTTTTCGTAAGTATCCTTTTGCCTCACCAGGCAGATCAATACCTGTATAATTTCCTATACCAAAATTCAGCAGGTAATTATAAAAATTAAAACGTGTAATTTTTAAAATATTTTTAATCATACCAACATTACAGGACTGCTTAACTATCTGATGAAAATCTAATTTACCATGTTTCTTCCAGCAGGAAATCTTTTCTCCCCCTATTAATATGCGTCCATCACAATAAAATAAATCATCTTTTTTAACTACATTTTCTGAATAAACAGCAGCAGCAGAAAATATTTTAAAAACACTTCCTGGTTCAAAAATATCTGAAACAATCCTGTTCCTTCTGGTCTTCTGAAAAAATTTAAAAAAATAATTAGGGTCAAAGTCAGGCATAGAAGCCATAGCTAAAATATAACCGGTAGAAGGCTCCATAATAATAACAATACCACCTATGGCTTTAGTCCGCTTTACAGCTTTTCTTAACTCATTTTCCACAACATACTGAACATTTTTATCAATAGAAAGCACAAGATTTAATTTTTTCCTTATCTTTTTTACATTTATACCTGTATTTAAATATTTATCATAATATAATTCAAGACCTTCCAATCCGATATTATCCACTCCTGTAATTCCCAAAACATGAGAAAGAAGCCTCCCATTTGGATAAAATCTTTTATACTCACGTAAATAATATATTCCTTTAATGTTTAAATTTAGTACTTTTTTTAAGGTCACATAATCAATCTGTCTTTTTAACCATACAAAATTTTTCTCTGAGGAAAAAATTTCTTTTAATTTTTTTTTTGATTTATTAAGATATAGTGAAATTTTATTTACAGAACTCCCTTCCATATTATGTATTTCCAGGGGTCTGCAAAACAAGGAATAAACTTTTAAACTAACAGCTAACTTTTTATAATAAAAATCTAAAATTTCTCCACGCTCATAAAGACTGGGGGTTTTCTCATTACTTTTAGTTTTTATATTCTCTATAATAGTTAATGTAATAAGCCGACTGATAATAATAAAAAACATTAAAGCAAAAACACAAATAAGTGTTGTTAATCTTCTTTTTTCTAATTTTAAATTTTTTTCCATAATAAACAAATTAATTAAAAAAATCTTATTCGATTAAAGGGATAAAAAATAAAAAAAATTTTCCCAACAATTTTCTCTATACTTACAAATCCAAATTCCCTGCTGTCACGACTATTACTTCTATTATCACCAAGAACAAATACTTTATTAACAGGAACTTCAAAAACAGAATTAAGATAATGGATACTGTGTTCAGTATTAATGTAAGGTTCTTTTAATAAAATACCATTAACATAAACCTGATTGTTTTTTAATAAAATTTTATCTCCAGGCAGTCCTATAATTCTTTTAATATAGTCATCTTCATCTCCCTCTATTTTAAAAACAATAATATTCTGTCTTTTTACAGGAATACCAAAGAAAAGTGATATATTTAATACAGGAATATGTTTATTATAAAGGAACTTCCATACTAAAATCTGGTCACCTGGTTTTAAAACTTTTTCCATTGAGGAAGAAGGAATAAAAAAAGCACTAATAAAAAATATCCTTATGATAACAGCAATAAATAATGCCAATAAAATAGAACTAAATATATCCTGTATTATTTTACCAAGACTACGTTGTTTTGAATTCATAAGATAAGCTGTTTAAGAGATTATTTTTATATATACTTTTCTTGACCTGGGCCCATCAAATTCACAAAAAAAAATACCCTGCCAGGTGCCCAGAACCAATCTTCCCTTTTCAATAATAACAACCCTATCGCTGCCAGTGATTGAAGCTTTTATATGTGCATCAGAATTGCCTTCTGAATGCATATAATGAGAATCTATTGGAATTAATTTTTTCAATTCATTTAATATATCATGCTTTACAGAAGGGTCAGCATCTTCATTAATGGTTATAGCAGCAGTTGTATGAGGATTGTAAATCACACAAATGCCATCCTTTACTTTTGATTTTGTAACAACAGACTGTACCTCTGATGTAATACTGATTATCTCATCTTTACTATTTGTTCTGACAGAAAGGACTTCTAACATTTCTTAATCTCCTTTACTGAACTTCAAAATCAAGTTCTTCAAATGTATCCTCCAGTATCTCATACTCTTTTACGAAAATCATTATCCCGTTTATTTCATTTATATTATTTTTATCTTTCAATTCATTAATGTTTAATTTTTTAATATCTTCATTTAAATATAATTGATATCGTATTTCCTTTTTAGTTATTTTTTTATTTAAAAAATACACATTATCAGAAAGAAACATATAAGTTACAGGATAAAATTCCAGCTCAACTTCATCTTCCTTTTTAAGCTTATAATCAAATTCCTGCTTTTTCCCTGGTAAAACAATAGAGGTTAAATGAATAACCTGATTGGATTTATCATTATAATTAATAACAACCTCATCTCTGTATTTAACATAATCACATGTTTTATATTTTATATAGCTTTTAACTTCCTTATCATTAACTTTAATATTATCCAAGACAACAGGGACATCTAAATTATTCTCAAAAATAATTTTATCACCTTCTGCTTTAAATTGAACCTTTTCATCATCATAATCCACTTCATAATCATCATCCCCGCACTGTAAAAATAAAAAAGGAATAAGTAACAATAATACTATAATTATTTTTTTATTCATTTGTTTCTCCTTATTTGTATAAAATTCAATTCATTAAATCTGTGTTTTTTGTTTGTAGGGAGGGTTTAAACCCTCCCTACATATTTTTTCGAAAGCTTCTGTCCTATTACACTTACTTATATATATGATTTAATCTATAATAATAAAAAAAGTCGTCAATTAAAAAATTAAATTTGACAAAATATTTTTTTCTTTTAAATTCAGCCTAATGCAAAAAATATTAATAACAGGCGGAACAGGATTTTTAGGGCAGCATTTAATTAATCAAATAAATAAACATTCCCGCAGGAAATTCTTAATAACAGTTATTGATAAGAAAAAAAACCCTTATCCTTATATTAATATAGAAAAATTCAAAAACATAAAAATCCATTATAAAGATATAAGAGATTACCAATCTATTGAAAAATATTTTCAAGATATAGATGTTGTTTATCATCTGGCAGGCTTAGTATCATTTTATAAAAAGGATAAAAAAAAATTGTTTGAAATAAATGTTAATTGTACAAAGAACATATTAAAAGCATCCAGAAAATATAGTGTGAAAAAAGTTATTCACATAAGTTCCGCAGCAGGTATAGGCTATTTAAATGATCCTCAAATTCCTGCTGATGAAAGTTTAAAATTTGATTTCAGTATTGTTAAGACAAAATATTATATGCTTACAAAACATCAGTCTGAACTTACAGCTTTAAGTTACTTTAAAAAAGGATTAGGTGTTATTATTGTAAATCCAGGATTAATGTATGGACCTGGAGATTATTTTAATTCCATTAAATTAATCTCCAGGATAATTAACAATAAATTATCTGTGATTACACCTGGAGGAACTAATGTTGTTGATGTCAGGGATGTTGCATCAGGTCTGGCAAAACTTCTCCAAAAGGGTAAATTTGGAGAAAAGTATATAATGGGTGGTTATAATTATTCATTTCAGCAAATCACATCCATTATAGCCAAAGTCTTAAAGAAAAAAAACTTTCAACCTAAAATATTATCTTTTCAATACAAATATTTTTTAGTGCCATTTATTAATTTTTTAGAAAATATATTGCCTTTTAGATTACCCATTACTTATGATTTAATAGATTCTGGTTTTAAATACAGGTATTTTACATCAAGAAAAGCAGAAAAAGAAGCAGGGTATAAAATCACAATACCTTTTTATAAAACCATAAAAGATACTGTGGATTGGTATAAGACAACAGGACTTTTATAATAAAATGAAAATAAAAAAAATATTCATAACAGGCGGGACAGGTCAGTTGGGTGCAAACTTAATTGTGCAGCTTTTAAAACAAAAGTATAAAATCAAAGTTTTATACAGAAAAAACTCCTTCCATCCTTTCCTGAAAAATAAAAAATTTGAAGTGGTTTATGCCGACCTTCTTGACAAACACTCTCTTGTAAAAGCCTTATCAGGATGTGATACAGTGATTCACTGCGGAGCTTTTATCTCATATAAAAAATCAGACTTAAATAAACTATTCACAATAAACGTTACAGGCACAAAAAATCTTCTTCAGGCATCAATAAAAAATAAAGTAAAAAACTTTATTTTTATTTCATCAACAGCAGCAATAGGATATTCAAAAAATCCTTATTATCCTTTAAATGAAAATCATCCTTTTTTAAATAAATATAATAAAATAGGATATATGAGTACCAAGCATCAGGCAGAGAATGAAGTTTTAAAATATACGAAAAAAATGAAAATTATCATATTTAATCCTTCTACTATAATTGGTCCGGGAGATAATCATTATAACACAGGCAGTGTTTTTATTAATATAAAAAACAGAAAAATCAAAATTGCTACTCCCGGAGGAAACAGTTTTGTTGCTGTGGATGATGTTATTAATGCAATCCTTCTGGCACTTGAAAAAAATATTAAATCAGGACAGCGTTATATTTTATCAAGCACTAATCTTTCTTTTTTAGAATACTTTAATCTTATTGGTTCTTTTTATCATATTCCATTTATTAAAAAAATCATTCCGAAATTTTCATATATTATTCTTTTCCCTATAGCAGTTATTATAGAATTTATTTTCAGTCTTTTTCATCTCTCTCCACCTATTACTTCCCAGTTAATAAAAATTTCTTTTGCCTATCGCTACTTTGACTCATCAAAGGCAAGAAGCCAACTGCAGTGGCACCCCAAAAAAAATATCAAAACAGCCATAAAAGAAGCAATAGAATATTATAATAACGCGGTAAAAATTATTTTTTTAATTTCAATATTTTCTTCCTCTTTTGTTTCACTGTTATAATAATAAAGTACTTTTTTATTATATAAATATTTTGGTTCTATTATTAGTTCTGATTTTTTAGTAAAAGAATGATATGCTATTAAAAACTTTAATTTATGCTTTGAACTAAAATCAATCATTTTAATAATATCTTTTTTAATAGTTGCTGGATTCTCTCCCGTATAATGATCTGTTATTTGATTCAACACCAGATTTTTAGGGATGTTAACACTTGCTTTTAAACTTTTTAAGACATAACTCTTAATAGAATTTTTTAACTCCTGTTTATACCGTATAGTTTTCTCAACTGCTTTGGAAATGATTCTTTCATTAAGTTTATTTTCCAGATGATTAACTAAATTATTAAGCAAATTAAAATCAACTTTAATATGATGTTCAAACCCAACTTCTTTCATAGTATAAAACATAGTTAATAAAGATTCCATTTCTTTTTCATTAAGTAAAACCTGAAAATCATTGTTTATACTTTCTACTTTTTCAGTATCGATATTGGGGAAAAACTTTTTTTCTTTTAAAGAAAAATATAAATCCCATAAATTAATATTACTTCGTAATAATCCTGTTGTAGATGAAATGGTCTTAACAATATTATCCTGTATGGTATCATCACTCATTAAATGTTTTAAAATATGATTTTTTGCAATAATATATCCTCTTGAATATCCCAGTTTAATCTCTCCCATGCGTTTATGAATATCATCAATTAAATACTCCACATTATGCGGTATACTTTCAATGGAACTGTTTTTTAATAAAAAATTTTTTATCTGTACCTGAGTCACTCCGATTAAAAAGGCATTATGAAGAGAATTTTCAGTTATAAAAAATTTATACACTACATCCTTATTTTTAATTTCTGAAAACTGAATTAAAAAGAAAAAAGAATTTAAACTACACTCAGGTTTGACTAATAGTTCATAATTAGACTGAAGAATAATAAATGAACGTTTACCTGTTATATCTTTTTCTTCCTTTAATAATTTTTTTAATAAATTCAAATTAACAAAAAAATAATCCATATTTTCAAAAATAATATTATTATGTTTTAAATAAATAAAGCAATACTCTGTATCCTCTTTACTTAATTTTAATGTTTTTGAAAGATCACTTAACTTTTTATTAATCTGCTTTTTGCTTTTTCCGATTTTCATACCTTTGTGCAGAAATGAATTGCATATTATAAACAGATTAATTAAAAATTCTTTATCAAAAATTTTTGATGACATATTTATATCCCTGCTCCACTAAGAAAAGCTGTCTTTTAAAAGCAAACTCCTGTTCTTTGGTTTCCCTTGTAACAATAGAATAAAAATGAGCCTGATTTTCTCCTTTTTTAGGCCTGAGTATCCTGCCTAATCTCTGGGCTTCCTCCTGCCTTGACCCGAAAGTCCCGGACACCTGAATGGCAACATTAGCATCCGGCAGGTCAACAGCAAAATTTGCAACTTTAGATACTACTAAAATCTTAATCTCGCCTTTTTTAAACTTTCCATATAATTCTCCTCGTATAATATTTTTGACTTTACCATGAATAAATTCAGCTGATAGTGTTTCAGCTATTATTTGAAGCTGGTCAATATATTGACCAATAATTAAAATATTATCTTCTTTATGTTTCTGAATAACATCTCTGACAATATTTAATTTCAGAGGATTTGTAGAAGCTATTTTAAATTTCTCTTTAGAAGAAGACACGGCATATTTATACCTTAATTTAGAAGATAAACTAATCCTCATCTCTGTACAAACTGCTTTTGCAATCCAGCCCTGCTTCTCAAGTACTTTCCATGGCATGTCATATTTTTTCGGACCAATTAGACTGAAAACTTCTTTTTCTTTCCCATCTTCTCTGATTAAAGTTGCTGTCAACCCCAGTCTCCTTTTACTTTGTATTTCTGCCACCATACGAAAAACAGGAGCTGGCAAAAGATGAACCTCATCATAAATAATAAGACCCCAGTTTTTTTTATTAAAAATGTCAAAATGAAGGAAATCTTCTTTTTTATTTCTTCTATAAACCAGTATCTGATAAGTAGCAATTGTAATGGGTTTTAATTCTTTAATCTCTCCACTATATTCACCAATCATATCTACTGTAAGAACTGTTTTATCCAGAATCTCCTCTATCCACTGTCTGACTGCTGTAATATTTGTAACCAGAATAAGTGTTTCTGTTTTTAGTAAAGATATGATTTTAAGACCAACAATTGTTTTACCGGCACCACAGGGAAGAACAATTACACCACTGCCGCCACGGGCAGTATTATTTGCATAAAAAATATCAGAAGATTCAATCTGATATTTTCTCAAATAAAACTCCTTATTTTTTTGAAGAGTCTTTTTACGTAATTCCACATCAAGAAATGCACCATCTTTATACCCAGCCATATCTTCAACAGGAAAGCCTATATCAATTAATTTCTGCTTGAGATGACCACGAAAATTTTTTTTAATCAGCAAATTATTCTGGTTAATTTTTTTATCTATGAACTTATTTATTTTGTCATTATAAAATATTTCTGTAATAAGAATATTATCATCAGAATATAATAATAATTCATCTTTGTCATTTTTAATCAGTTTGATTTTTCCGTATCTTTCTATAACTTCTTCAATTTCAATCTTAATATTATCCGGTATATCATATTTAGAATATTGAATGAGAACTTTCATAATATCTTTTTTTGCAAGTCCAACTGATGCAGCATTCCATAAAGATAAAGAAGAAATTCTGTAAGTATAAATATGCTCAGGGCTTTTTATTAATTCTGCAAATAAAGAAATATCATCCCTGGCTTTTTCAAAAACAGAAGAGTTTGTCTCGAGAAATAAAGTCCGATCACTCTGGACGATAAGGGGTTTTTCATTCATAATATTTCACCAAAACTATAAGTCACATCTTTTCCTGAAGATTCAATAACAATTGACCCATCAAGATTAACTTTTTTCAATTTTCCTTTGATTAAATTACCTGCTATTTTAAAATGGATTTTTTTATTTTTCCCTGAAATATTTTTTCTGTATTTTTTAATTATTACTTTTTTCCAGTCACTAAAACAGTTATAATACTTTTCAAATAATTTAAGAAAACTTATCATGATTATCTCTTTTTCAATATTTTTTCCTGTAATATCTTTTAAACTAATTGCTGTATCTTTAAAACGTAAAATCTTTTGAAAATCTGTAAAAAGATTAATACCAATTCCTACAACTAAACTTTTCAATATACTGCCTTTAAATTCTCTTTCAATTAAAATACCTGATATTTTTTTATTTTTGTAAATAATATCATTTGGCCACTTTAAAAAAAGTTTCCTGTTAAATCCTTTAAGAACTTCAATAAGCGCCTGTGAAGTCAGCATTATTATTTCATTATAATCAATTGCTGGTTTGTGGATAAAAAACGAAAAATACAGATTTCCACAAGGCGAGCTCCATTTTCTACTATATCTGCCGCGACCATGGAATTGCTTCTCGGCAAGAACAATAAAATTATTTTTATCTTTTATTTTAAAACACTGGTTATTAGTTGAGTCAATAGATTTAAAAAAATAAATATTTTTAAATAATAAAGAAGAATGTTTAATATAGTGATTAATTTTAAAAAGTGTCTTCATTTAATGTATAGGCGGCGGCCGGAATCGAACCGGCAAATAACGGTTTTGCAGACCGCTCCCTTAACCATTTGGGCACGCCGCCGAATTAGTTTTTAATTGTATTTAGCTTACATTTTTTTTCAATTTAACTTCTATCCCTCCAAACTTTTCAGCAAAGATAGAATACAGCCAGGTATATAATGCTCCGATACTGCCGGTTATTAAAGCTAATAATGGAACGCCAATCATAAAAATGAGAATACTAAATAATAACATATTTAAAAACAATGAAATAATTACAAATAACAATCCTGCAATCCCACCAGCAACCAGTACAATAAAAAAATACAACCTGAAAGCAGTTTCAGGATAAATTTTCTCTAATGTGTATTTCATAATAATCCTTTGCCAAATATTTTCTATACTCTTATACTAATCGGAGAGGGAGGGATTCGAACCCTCGGTGGGGTGTGACCCCCACAACTGCTTAGCAGGCAGCCCTGTTCAACCACTCCAGCACCTCTCCCTTTCTAGTTTATTAATATAGGGGATGGTTTAAACCCTCCCCTACATATTTTTTCGCAAACTTCTGTCCCAATATATCTAATCGGAGAGGGAGGGATTCGAACCCCCGGAGAGCGCAAGCCCTCAACGGTTTTCAAGACCGCCGCATTCAACCAGCTCTGCCACCTCTCCTTAATATAGTTTATTGGTTTATTAGTACGCTTAATAAATTTTTAAATTATTTAAAATTTCCTAAAAAATATCTTTGTATTTCTCGACTACTATTAAATTATATATAATCATTTCTTTTAAATTGTCAAATTATTTTTCACAAGTTTAAAACAATAAAAAATGGTAAAAATAATACTCCGCTTTTCAAATTTTTTTTACATGAATTTATTTTTCGCTTGATATATAAAAATTTTGTATTAATATTTATACCATAAAAGGTATAAATATTAATACATTATGGATTTTCAAAATATACAAAAAATATTCATTTCATCATTTGCAGTTTCCACTGTTTCAGTAGGTATGTACTTAATTGGCGGATTAAAATTTTATTTATTAAATAATAGCCCCAGACTTTCAAATGATATTGATTTTCATTATGAAAAAGACCTTGCTATAAAAAAAAATGAATTAAAGGCTTTTATTTTAAATTCATTCCTTCCAATGATGAAACGAGACCATAATATTACAGGTCATATTTTACCTAATCATCCAGAAGAAGAAAGTATCAATCTTAAAGTAATTCATATATTTTTAACACAGGAAGATAAAACTTCCTTTGATTTACCAATTGAAATAACAAAAATTATTTGTTTTGATAAAAAAAATATTGAGACATTTAATGGTAAAATCATAGGTGTAGTAAGTAATGCAGATTTAATAGAATCAAAAGTTATAGCATTTTTTTCAAGATATTATTTTCAAGCACGAGACCTTGTGGACATCTGGCTTTTTAAAAATATGTTTTTAAAAGATTCCGGCAAACGAATCTTTAAAAAATTAAACTTATTATCTATAGACAATAAAACGATTAAAAATAAAATTACTGATTTAAAAAACAACAAAACATACCATACAAAGCAGATTAAAGAAGTGTTTTTAACTCAGACCAGTGAACAGATAAATAGTCAGATTGAAAATGCAGGCGGCTTTAATGTTGTTTTAGATCAAATAATAAATATTTTAGATATTTTAAAAATTATTTAAATGAAAATATATAATTGGATAAATATTTTAAATAAACTTTCTGAAAATAAACATATTTTTTCTGTGCCTGAATTAGCTAATATTGCAGATTCAACTCTTTCTTATGCAAGAAAACAAATATTTTATTTGAAACAAAAAGGCATTATTTTTCCTGTTTACCATGGTATATATGGATATGGCAAAATCAACATTGAAGAGGTTATCTCAGCAATAGATCATCGTGCTTATTTAACAGCTGACACTATTCTTTATGAAAATAATATTATTCTACAGAAGCCCAATATTATTACTTGTTTTTCATCAACTTATCATGGCAGAACAAGAATAAAAAACACAACAATTGGTAAAATAATTTTCCATAAAATCAGGAAGAATATTTACTTATTTCCGGAAAAAACATTAAAAGCAACTTCTGAACAGGCGTTACTGGATTTCATTTATATCTCTTTAAAAAAGGGGATTGATCCTTTGGCAAAAGTAAAATTTCAAAAATCATCTATAAAAAAATTAAATAAAAAATATTTAGATCAAATTATTAAAAAATATCCACATAGTGTTAAATTATGGTTTATAAAAAACAATTTTTTTTAAAATATTAGAGTTTGTTGCATAATTTAGTATTTCAAATAAATATTTTATAAAAACAAGCATTTTTATAATAAATGAATTAGTGTAATAATGAGTGTAATAGGGCTAAAAAAAAAATTAAATAATAAAACTAAAAAATATGAAGTAGTATGTCACCTTGTTTTTCGACAACTTCAGTAAAGAAAAAAAAATTTATTGTCCTGGAAAAGGAAAACGAAATAAATTATAAAATGGTATAAATTTCATTTCACTAACCTTCTTAATTAAACAAATCTATTATATCATTTTTAGATAATGATTTAAAAAAACTACTTTCAGTAGTAATAAGATCTTTTACTAAATTTTTCTTCTTATCCTGAAGTTTCAGCATTTTTTCCTCAATTGTATCTTTAACAATCATTTTATAAACTATAACTTTTCTTTTTTGTCCTATTCTGTGAGCTCTACCAATTGCTTGAGCCTCTACTGCCGGATTCCACCATGGATCAAATATAACCACATAATCTGCTGCTGTTAAGTTTACTCCTACTCCACCTGCTTTTAAAGATAAAAGGAATATTTTAATCTTATCTTTTTTCTGAAAATCATCAATTGCTTTTTTACGATTTAAAGCTGATATTGAACCATCAATATAACTATATTTTACTTTTTCATTATCAAAATATTTTTTAATTCTTGATAATGACTCTACAAATTGTGAAAAAATTAATATTTTATGATTTTCTTCCAGAATCTCATTTGCAATGCTTGTTAATTGATCAAATTTACATGAAGGAATATCTTTAAATTTCTTATTAGACATCTCAGGGAACAGGGCTGCCTGGCGGAGTTTTAACAAAGCTGCTAATATCTTTATCCCTGCTTTGCCCCTCCCCTCTTCATCTAATAACCCGGATATAAGTGCTCTATAATACTCTCTCTGTTGTATATAAGCTTTTTCCTGTTTTTTATCCATCTGTGAATATAGTATTATCTCCGATTTTTCAGGAAGATCCTTTAATACATCTTCTTTTTTTCTTCTCAATAAAAATGGAAATATCAGTTTTCTTAATCTATCAGTTGCTGAATGATCTTTTTTCACTTCAATTGGGTTAGTAAATTCTTTTTTAAACTTTTCAACAGAACCGAGTAATCCGGGATTTAAAAATTCCATCTGTGACCATAATTCAAGTGTATTATTCTCAACAGGAGTTCCTGTCAGGGACAACCGACAATCTGCCTTTAAAGTTCGTACTGCTTTAAATACCAGGGATTTGTAATTTTTTATATTCTGTGATTCATCTAAAATTATATAATTATAATCTATTTTATTAAAAACCTGTATATCATTTCTTAAAGTATGATAGCTGACAAGAACTGCATCATGCTTTTTAAAATGCTTTTCATCTTTAATACGGTTCTGCCCAAAATGCAGGAGATACTTTAAAGAAGGTGTAAATTTTAATATCTCACTTTCCCAGTTAGTAATTGTAGTTACAGGCACAACAATTAATGATGTACTTAATTTGTTATCTTCCTTTAATTTTTGAAGTAAAGAAAGTAGTTGAACTGTTTTTCCCAACCCCATATCATCAGCAAGGCATCCATTAAGATTATATTTATTTAAAAAATGAAGCCAATTGTATCCTGCTTTTTGATATTCCCTTAAATTCCCATGAAATTTTTGAGGAAGAACATGCTTTTTAATTTTTTGAAAATTTTTAAGTTTCTGACTAATTTTATAAATAGATGTGATCTCACTATCCTGGTTATTACTAATATCATGGTAAAGTTCATTAATAATATGAAAATTATATTTTGAGACTTTTAATTTGCCATCCTTTGCCATTCCTTCCTGTAATAATAACTTAAGTTTTTGAATATCTTCCTTTTTAATAATAGTATATGAATTATCAATCTGTAAAACTCCATGGTAAAGAAGTGCCAGATCAATTTGTATATCTTTAACATTTCCATCTGAATCCAGGTAACCAGCCTGTATATCAAACCAGTCAATTCCGGAATTAACACTAATCGAAATATTCCCTGTGCGTTTTGTTATTTTTTCCTTTTCCCCTTTTATCCTTATCTCAATGCCTTCCTCTAATATTTTATTACCATACTGGGCAAGAAAGTCAAGCTGTTCCATATCAACTTTATAAAAACCAGATTTAAAAAGAGGACTTATTATTGATTTAAATTGAAACTGAAAAAATTGATTAATTTTTTTCTCATAATCTCTATTCCTTTGTATTAAAATAATGGACTCTTTTTCGTTTTTTCTAAATGACACAAAGGAATCTTTATTTCCCATTTCAACATTATAATGAGGAATATCAACACCATTATAATTAAAAAACAATGTAAGCTGAATACCCTTGTAATCTAATGCAATCTCAATAAAAGGTTTAGGCACAGGTGAAACTTTTCTAATTATCTCCTGTTTAAAAATAAAATTTATTTCTTTTAAATTTTTATTTTTATAATAAACTTTTAACTCTTTAATCTCTTCATAAGTTAATTTAAAATTATTTTTTTTAAAAGCTTTTAATACAGTATAATAAAGCTGGTGATTTTCTTTATAAAATATTTTACCATCTACAGCAAGAATTATTATAGTGCATCCATCCAGAATGATTCTTGAAGGTTCTGTAATATTATCAATTATATTTCCCTTATTTCCAACTGCTTCAATTACCGGAATGAATTCATAAAAACCCTTATAAGAATTAAATCCACTTAAAACAAACCTTATATTAAGTTTTTTTATTTCTTCCAATAATATAGGCATATCTGAATGATCTTCATTAAGATATAAATCAGGAATTTTATTATTAATCAGGAAATTAATATGATGTATTAAAGCGTTTTTCTGTTCTTCCTTTTCTGTTAATCTGTAGAGTAATATTTTTTCTAAATCAGAAATTGATTCAGTTAATTTATAATCCTTAAATTTTTCAAATCTTCCTAACTGCCCATCTTTTTTAACGTATCTGAGTTTTGGTTCAATAAGCCATTCATCAATATATTCATAACTATTATATGTAATAGAAAATATAAGTTTATATTTCTGATTTTTTATTATTCCCTGTACAGGATTACTAATTTTTTTAATATAATTAATATAAGTAAAGCTGTCTTTTTTTTCAATAGAATGTTTTTCAAGCTCTATTATTTCATCATCTTCAAATTTATTTTTATCTAAAATAACAGGATTTTCAACAATTTGCTTCTCTGTTACATAGTAAAAAAGTACAGCAGCAATGTGTTTACAGTAATTAAAGTTATCTTGAAAATATGGACAATCACAATGAGCATCTTCAATCTCTTCATCTTCATCCAGCGTTATTTTAACATTATAAGGTCTATAGGCAGTACCGGATACAAGAGCCTTAATTATTGTATCACTCTCAAATTCATCATAATAGTCATCACTTCCATCATATATATCCTGATTAAATTGGATAACTTTATTATTTTTATAATACTCTGCTCCGCGGCTTACAATAATCGGATTATTAATAAAAGAATAAATATCTTTAATAATCATAAAAATACTCTTTAATATTTTATTGGATTATATATTATTGACAATAAAAGTCAAATTAAAACTTGTTCATTTTATTCTTAAAAAATTTTTCTTTACTAATAAAAAAACATTTATATATTCTACTATTATGAAAAATAAAATAAAATTTCTTGTAACATATTTTATCATTTTGTTAATATTTTTAAATTGCCAGGGATTAATGAAACAGAAAAATATACAGGTGATTAAAATAGATGAAATAAATATAACTCCTTCTCCAGTTAAAAAAGAAATAAGTTATGCGGAACTAATAAAAATGGACAAAAATCAGGATGGTATTATCAATCAGTTTGAAAACCCTACTAATTTTTCGTTTAATACTTTACAGGAAGTTTTATCTGCTTATGCAGAATATCTTAATCAATATCAGGAATATGATTACCTGTATGGAATTTATCTGGATAAAGATATTAATAAAAACAACAAGATAGATGATTTTGAGAAGCAGATTTCAGAATTAAAAATCAAAGGGAAAAAAGATAAATGTATTGAAATACTAAAGAAAAAAAAAGAATCAGAACATATATCTAAATATCAATTTTATTCAGCTATGTATTCATTATATAATTACATGGGTGATGGCAAAATGGTAGAAAAAATCAGTCGAGATATGTCTTATAAATTTCAATTAAGTAATTTTTATATATTTTTAAGACTAAACATACCCAAACTTCATAGATTCTGGCATAAATACAATTATTCAGATAAGGACCCAAGATATCTTCTTTCTGCAATTTTATCAAAAGGCTTGTTAATGTCGATGCATAATAAAGATGATTCTATTTCTAGAATTAAAAAAAACAGGAATATACTTTTTCCATATTTGTTCATTGATAAAACTTTTATGACAAAGTTTATAAGTAAAATTCAGGTTGATCTTTATGCTAAAAACGATCAGTTAAAAATAAAACTTGAAAGTATTAAAAACAAGAAAAAAAGATAAGAATTAAAGCTTTGAAAGTTAAAATTACTAACCTTTGTTATATATATTAAAAACTAAAAAATTATGATAACTAGAAAACAAAAGAATGAGGCTGAAGAATTATCAGTTGAATGTAATATTACAATGGCAGAAGCATTAGGACTTCTAATTCAATCAGAAAGAAATGATATATTCAAAAGGGCATTTGTATTATCTGATACAGACAAATATCCATCTGCTTTAGAATCTATAGCAATGCAA
>CBDVEP010000060.1:0-17376 GCA_965373035.1 uncultured bacterium | reverse complement strand
GCGGGTACATTTTAAATTTTTTTAAGATGAAAAATGACCCGACCTGACCCCTTCATCTCTTTGTCTAATAAAGTTGTTATCATCTGAAGTTTTAACGGTTTAAAATCTATAAGTTATCCCAGAAATTTGAAATAGCTTTCTTTATGTCACTCCATAGTGGTTCAATATTATCTATTAACTCCAACATCTTTTCACCTTTTAGCTGAAAGCCATATCCACTTACAAATCGATGTCTAAAATTTCTATATGGGTGTAGCTTTTCTACTATATTTTGATTAAATACTGCATTTTTGCCTGAAGGAGGATTAGATGATAAAGTAAGAAGTTCTTTATGCCAGCTCGCTCCTTTAGGCATAGATATGTAGTATTTTTTAATTATACGCTTTAAAATGTTCTCTATTCCATTATAAAAATTCATTAGATAAGTTCCCATTGCTGGTTCTGTAAGATAATCCTTTGCTTGGGAATTAAATTTACTCCGGACATTAGTGAGTATCTCTATTGTTTCTTCTATTGCCTTTTCTTCATCTAATACATCTTCTCTTAGTTCCTTATATTCCTCTTTCATATAGGACCTTTCCTTTAGATAAAATTTTTTTATAAAGATGTTCTCTTATATCGTCTAAATCTACTATATCCACTTCATCCTCTACTGACATAGAAATTTTACCATAATATTTAAAAAATTCTCTATGTTTAATACCACTAACTGCTATATCAATATCATGAGCTAATTTAATATTTTCAAGACATGAACCAAATAATAACACTTTTTTTGCATTAAACTCTTTGCTAATAGCGACAATCTTAATTAATTCTTTTTTAAAAACGTTTTTTTTCATTATTTATCATCTCAAATAGCCATTAAAATTTTATGTAAATTATCTTCCTTCATATTTTTTTGTTATAAAATCGATTTTTATATCCTTATTTTACACTTTTTTATTTTTTTTTCTACTTTTTTTTGATTTAATTTGCTAACTATTGTTTTTAGATGTTGACGCAGGGCTTGTTTAGTCATTTATACCCCTTTATCCCTTTGCTTCTTAGTTGTTTATGATATTTAATGGCAAAACGATGAGCTTCATCTCTCACTCTTTGCAATAATTTCAAACCGGGATTTAATTTGGATAATCTTAGGGGAGTATCTTTCCCAGGGAGGAATATTAGTTCTTCCTTTTTAGCAAGTGAAAGATGTGGAAGGTTGGATAATTGAATGTCCTGTAATGCTTTATGAGCAGAATGAAGTTGTCCTTTTCCTCCATCAATTAAGATTAAATCCGGAAAAGTTTTTTTTTCATTTAATATACGGCTATAACGTCTTGATACAATTTCATATATCATTTTAACGTCATTAATACCTTCAACAGTTTTAATTTTAAATTTTCTGTAATTTTTTTTATCAGGTACTCCATCTGTAAATCGTACCATAGACCCAACAGCAAATTTTCCCTGAATGTTAGAGATATCAAATCCTTCAATAATTTTCGGCTTTCTTTTTAAATGCAGTTCTTTTTTTAGAATTTTCAGCTCTTTTTTCCCGGTTTTATATTCCATATCAGCAAAATAATTATTAAGAGTAATAATAGCATTTTCACAGGCCATGTTCATCAGGCTTTTTTCAATTTCTGATTCAGGATATTTTATTTTTATTTTTTTTTGCATTTTTAACACTTTTTGTAAAATACTTTTATCTTCAATGGAAAATGGAATAATAATCTCCTCGGGTATTATATTGGAATCAATGTAAAATTGTTTTATAAAATCATTTAATATTTTTTTTACAGAGTTTATTTTACTGGCAATGATAAAATTATCTTTTCCTATAAGCTTTCCCTGACGAATAAAAAGTAAGGTAATATTAAAAATATTGTCTTTTTCGATTATGTAAAAAATATCATTATTTCCCATATTACTTGTTGTGATTTTCTGGTTTTCCATTATCTGTTTGAGTGCAATAAGCCTGTCTCTGATGATTTGGGCTTTTTCGTATTGTAGTTTTTTAGAATATCTGTCCATTTCTTTTTGTAATTGGCTAGATAATTTTTTATCGTCTCCTTTTAAAAAAAGGATTATTTGATTGATAAGTTGTTTATATTCACCTGGATTTACTTTACCCTGGCAGGGACCCATGCATTGTTTAAGCTGAAAATAAAGGCAGTATTTACCAACCGGCTTTAAAAAGAGATTATTTTTTTTATTAATTTTTAATTTTTTATTACATTTTTTAATGGGGAATAAGTGATTTAGCATTTTTAATATTTTTTTTAAATAACCGGCATTTGTATAAGGTCCAAAATAAATATCATTATCATTTTTTTTTTCACGTGTAATTGTCAATTTCGGAAAATCTTCACTGGTTATGGTGATTTTTAAATAAGGATACCGTTTATCATCTTTAAGTGAAATATTATATCTGGGCAAATGTTTTTTTATTAAATTATCTTCCAGGATAAGTGCTTCGATTTCATTTTGCGTTACAATAAAGTCAAAGTGTGTTATTTTTTTTATTAAGTTTTGAGTTTTAATGTCCTTAAGCTTGCCCGAGAAGTAAGATGACACTCGTTTTTTTAAATTTTTTGCTTTGCCAATGTATATTATTTTATTAGAACCATCTTTCATCATGTAAATACCTGTCTGGTTCGGCAGGGATTTAATCTGTTTCTTAATAGACATAAATAAAATATAGAGATTGGTTTTGGTATGTCAATCAAAATTCAACTTGACTTAAATTATAAAAAAATTATATTACTTAATGTATCTTAATTTGAGGTAAAAGAATATGATAACAGAAGAGTTGAAAAATTTGCTGGAGTATTATAATAATGGGTTATCATTGTATAGACAGCGGAAATTTAATAAAGCTTTAGAGTCTTTTAAAAAGGCTTTAGAAATCCGTCCGGAAGATGGCCCTTCAGAGTTTTATATTGATAGATGTAAAATGTTAATTAAAAATCCTCCATCTTCTGATTGGGATGGTGTATTTACCATGACTACAAAGTAAGAATCATTTATATGCAAAATTATAAGAATAAAGATAAAGAATATAAATATCATTATGAAAATTTAAGTATATTAGGTGATGATACTGATTTTACCGGTCATTTAACCTTTAAAAATCCGGTTTTAATTAATGGGAAATATAAGGGAAAGATTACTACAGACTCCATCCTTATCATATCTGAAGCGTCTATAGTTGAAGCAGATATTGTATGCAGAATATTACTTTTAGAGGGTGTGTTAAAAGGGGATGTTACAGCAACTGAAAAAGTAGATATTTTACCTACAGGACGCTTATACGGGAATATTACAACAGCTAAATTAAAGATAGCAGATGGGGTTATTTTTGAAGGCACATGTAAAATGATGAAAAAAGACTAATGTTGAAAAAATACAAAATTGAAATACAATAAAAAATAGATGAGGGTTTTATGAGATTGAAATTTAAACCAATTGAGTATATAAATAATAAGATTAAAATTATAGATCAAACAGCATTACCTCAAAAATTACAGTACCTTATTATTAAAGACTATAAGAGATTAGGAATTGCTATAAAAAATTTAGAATTACGCGGTGCCCCGCTTCTTGGCATTGCCGGTGCTTATGGATTGGTTTTAGGAACTGTTAATTTTGAGACAAACAATTTTGACAGATTTTACATGCAGTTTAAAGAAGTGAAAGAATATCTTGCTTCTTCCCGTCCAACAGCTATTAATCTTTTTTATACACTCAATAGAATGGAAAAAATAGTTCTTGAAAATAATGAAAAGAGTGTTCCTGTTGTTAAAAAGATATTAAAAAGTGAGGCAGATAAAATTTATAAAGAAGATTTGGAAATCTCTCGGAAAATTGGTAATTATGGAAGTAAAATTATTAAAAATAATGATATTATTTTAACACATTGCAATGCAGGAGGTCTGGCAACTTCAGGGCTGGGAACTGCTTTATCTGTATTATTTACTGCCAGTATTCAAAACAGGAAATTTAGTGTTTTTGTAGGTGAAACACGGCCTTTACTTCAGGGAGCAAGGCTTACAACATGGGAATTAAATAAATATAATATTGATACTACTTTAATATGTGATAATATGGCTGCTTTTGCCATAAAGAAAAAACATATAAATAAAATTATTGTTGGTGCTGATAGAATTGCAAGAAATGGTGATACAGCTAATAAAATAGGATCTTATAATTTAGCAATTTTAGCTAAATATCATAAAATTCCATTTTATATTGCAGCACCTTCTACAACATTTGATTTTAATTTAAAGAATGGTGATTTAATACCTATTGAAGAACGAAAAAAAGAAGAAGTATTAGGCTGTAATGGGAGTTTTATATCACTTCCAAAGATTAATGTTTATAATCCTGCTTTTGATATAATTCCAAATAATTTAATCACAGGGATTATTACAGAGGCAGGTGTTTTGTTACATCCTTTTAGTAAAAGTTTTAAAAAATTAAGTTAAATTTAATTTTAAGTGCCGATAATTTATTATAACAGATATTTATAAAGAGGTATATAAGGTAGAAACATGAGCAATGGTATAAAATTTGCAACTGAAAACTATCGTGCTGGTTCTTTTGTTTTTATTGAAGGTCAGAAAGACAGTAAAAATTTTTATATTATCCAAACGGGTCAAGTACAAATTGTAAAAGAATTTAGTGTTATTGAGGAAGATACACCTTCCAGCCTCAATAATGGAGATTTTTTTGGAGTTGTATCTGCTATGAGCTCTCACCCAAGAATAGAAAGTGCTAAAACAATGACTGATACAAATCTTATAACTATTCATAAAGATCAATTTGGTGATTTAATTCAGAAAATTACACCTATTGCAATGAAAATAATTAAATCATTCAGCAGGAAATTAAGGTATTTTGATTCTGAGATAATCCGTTTAACCTTAAAGCAATCTGCAGAAGAGGACCCCAAATATTTATTTAACATTGCAGAATATTATCATTCCCAGAATCAGCTTAATAAAGCTGCTTATGTTTATCAGCAGTTTATTAAATATTGTCCAGGTGATGAAAATAATTCACAGGCAAAATTAAAATTACAACAGATGAATCAACCAGTTGAAGCCCCGCAGGTTTCACAGTCTGCATTACAGAGAGAATATCCTGGTGATAAGATGATATTCAGTGAACATGAGCCAGGAGAAGACTTGTATATTATTCAGCAGGGCAAGGTGAAAATAACTAAAGTTATTAATAACCAGGAAGTATTATTAGCTGTACTTCAGCAGGGAGATATTTTTGGTGAGATGGCACTTCTTGAGAATAAACCAAGAAATGCATCAGCAATTGCTTATGGTGATGCTGTTCTTCTGGGTGTTAATAAACAAAATTTTGAATCTATGGTTGTTGCCAAGCCGCAGTTAGCAACAAAATTAATTCAGCTTCTTGGTGAGCGTATCTGGACTGCTTATAAACAGCTTGAAAATTTAATGTTGAAAGATCCTGTGGGGAGATTATGGGATACATTACTAACCCAGGTATTAAAAGACAGAGTACCTATTGAACATAGGGCAGAATTTACATTTGAATTTGGACCTGCTGAATTAATAAAAATGGTTGGATTTAATGAATCAGATGGAAGCATTCATATTAAAAAATTATTTGAAAATAATAAAATATCAGAAAGAAATGGTAAAATACATGTTTCTGATTTAGAAGAGCTTGAGAAACAAGTTTCTTATTTTAAAAAGATGCAGGAAATGGAAAGAAAGCGTGAAATGTCTGCAAGGAAAATGGTTTAAAAGATTTTTATATATATTTATTTCTGTTTTTATAATTTTTTTAATTCTTTCTTTTGGTCTAACCCTTTATATAAACAAAATTTTAACTTATGATAAATTATTACAACTCTCGCAGAAGTACAGTCAACTTTATCTAAACAGGAACTTAACATTTAAAAGTTATAAGGTTAATATTTTTAAAGGCATTATTCTTAATGGAGTTGCTGTTGAAAAAAATAATGGAATTAAAAACACCACTGGTTTTGTTATAGAAGAAATAAATTTAAGATATGATTTTAGAAAGCTTTTAAAATTAAAGCTTTATATTGATAAAGTTGTTGTTAAGAGTATTATACTGGAAATTAATAAAAAAATTATACAAAGCGAATGGGATTATTATAAAGAGAAATTCACATCATATCAGACAAATTCAGGTGGATTGCCTGAGTTTGAAAAAAAAGAAAAAAAAGTTGTTAACATAAAATCAATTGAAATAATAGATTCAGAAATAATTTATAAGCATTTAAATAAAAAAATAAAATTTATAATTAATGATTTTGAATTTAAGGATGAGGAAATAAAAAAAATAAATAATGATATTATTATTCAATATCTGAATAATAAGATAGCAGTTAAAGGTAATATTTTCTTTAATGAGAAAGCAGTATTAAATTGGAATGTAGATGTTCCTGAAAAATTATCTCTAAAATTAAATGTTGAAACAACTAATTTTACTAATTTTTTGCTAAAAGCAGGAATAGATTATAAAAAAAATCATTATAATCTGTCTTCTTTTTTTCAAAGAAAGGAAAAGAATATAATAGTTAGTTCTTTATTGTTTTGTGATTATAAGAATCGTGTTACCCTTTCAAAGGGCTTATTAAATTTAACTTCTTTAAATGTCGGATTTAAATTATCTTCACAATTAAAAGATATTGATAATGAGGATATAAAAAATTTTATAAATATAGATAAATATAATTTTAAGGCTAACCTTGATATAGATCTTTTTGTTGGTTTAAATCTAAATAATTGGAAGAATATAAAGTTAAATGGCAGGATAATTATGAATAATTGCATGCTGGAATCAGGAGGAGAAAAATTTTTTTTTGATAAAGGTGAAATTATTGTTAAAAACAATGAAGTTAATATCAAAAGCGGCATGGTCAGATATAAAGGGTATGATTTTCAATATGAACTTTTTAAAAAAGATTTATTTAACAGGTTTTTCCCTTATCATATTAAAATAAAATCAAGTAAAGTAAATTTAAATCAATTTATAAAACATAAAAATTTTTTATTAAAAAATAATTTATATAACCTGTCTTTGGAATCTACTTTAAGTTTAAAAAACAGATTGATAAATTTTAAAAATATAAATTTTGATTTTCTGCATGGACAGGTTTGTATGAAAGGAATTATAAATTTTAAAAATAAAAATGAGTTATTGTTGGAATTTAATCAGGAAATAAAGGATATGAATGTAAATAAATTAATGGAAAGTTATAAGATTAAAGATATTACAGGCACAATTCAGGCACAATCAATACTTCGAGTTTCTATTTTTTCAAATAAAAAGTTTAAACTAAATAAATTAAAAGGTGAAATAAAATCACAGATGGATTATAAAAATTTAAATAACCTGAATTTAAATGTTGTTTATAAACTGCGAAAAAATAAAATTTATTTTTACAAAAGTTATCTTAATTATGATTATAATCGGATTGATTTCTGGGGGAAGTATAATTTAAAAGATCAATTATTAACTTTAAATGGAGTTAAGAATAGGTTGTTTTTAGCTTCATTAAAATTTTTAGAACAGAAGGTACAGGGAATTGTGGGGTTTGATTTTGTTCTTAAAAAGAAAGCAGCTCAAAAAATGAATATTAAAATTAAATTAAATTCAGGTGAAGTGATTTATCAAAATTTAAAGTTTAAAAACATCAATGGTAATGTAGCAATAAATTCTAACAGGTTTGAAGGAAAATTAAATATTAATGATTTTTATAAAGGTAAGATAAATACAGAAATTAAAGGAGATTTTAATAATAATTTTAATATATCAGCAAATGGTGAAAAAGTTAAAATTTCTCCTTTAAGTAAAGATTTTTTTAATCAGGATATTTCCGGGATTCTTGATTTTGATATGAGTTTTAATTATAAGAAAGAGAGTAAAACAGGGACAATCAATATAAAAGCTCAAAAAGGAGAAATTTCAGATACTATATTCCAGAAAAAATTAAGTGGAATTTTAAGTCTTGCAGAATTACAGGATATCTTTTACAAAGATATTGTTTTTTCTGCTGCATTAGAAAATAAGTTAATAAAGTTCAATACTTTTAAAATTAAGTGTACTGATCAGGAATATAATATTCAGGGCCAGTATAGTTTTAAGAATAAAAAAATTAATTTAATTATTTTTACAAAATTGCATGAGGAATTTATGAAAAATATTCCCAATCTTGTTTTACCTGTAATTCATGAAAAGGGGAGCTGGTATTATATCAAGCCGATAGAAGTAAAGGGAAAAGACGGGGAGATTAAAACTAAATTTAAATAATGTCATAATACTTTAAATTTAAAATAGAAATTATATTATTAATTTCTGTTTCCTTCAGTAAAAAGTAAACAATAATAATTCCAATTGTAAAAGGATAATGGCTTAAAGTATTACGGATTTCTATTAACATAAATTCATTTAAAATATCCTGAATTAATATCATTTTATTTTTTAAATTTACTTCAGAAGATAATTTTTGACTCATATCTTTTATTATATAATCAGGCAATCCTGAAAAAATGCTGAAAATATCTATTGAAGATTCATCTTTTAAATAAATATCTTTAAACATCATTTGATTGGTTTTATAACCTGCAGGGATTAGATGTTTCAGGAAAGTTTGAACATCAAGATTATAATAATTTTTAAATCTCATCATTAATAAAAAATTTTTTATATCAATTTCAAAACCATAAAATTTTTTTATAATTTTTTTATCCCTGTTATTTAAAAAATGAAGATGATTAAAGATTAAATTATAGTAATATTTATCCAGTGCTGCCTCCAGTATAAATAAGGAGTTTTCTTTTTTAAATTCATCTTCCTTTTTAAGAAGAGAGTGATAAGGAGTATCTGAGAGCAAATTCAGGATTTCATCAAAGGTGTCAGCAGAGAATATAGCTTCATAATTGATTTTATGGATTATTTGTTTTTTATAAATGTAATCAAGTAAAGAATTGTCTTTTTTATACCATAATCTTAATACATTTTTTAGATTTTTAATTTCGTATTTTTGAAGAAGATAAGAGATAAATTTTTTTAAAGTTTTATTGTGTATATCAGACAGGAGATTTTGAAAAGTCATAATAAGATGTGATAGTAAAGAATATTCAATGTTTTCAATAGAATTATCAATACTGATTAAACTTTCATCAACATAATTCTTCTCTGTTAAAACATTTAAGAAGTCATAATATTTTATTTCTTTGCGGAATTTTGAAAAATCATTTTCAGAAAAAATATTTCCAATTTTGCTTCTAATTTTAGCATTAATAAATCCATATTTAGATAAATCAGTCAGCATATTATATTTTTATTTTCCATCCATAAATAAATATTTATCAATCATTTTATCAGAAATTTTTTTTAATTTTGAATCAGGTATGTTATATTCCTTTTCTGTTTTAACTGATTTTAATTCTTTATTTCTAATATCTTCTGCTTCTTTTTTGTATTTTTGAATTAAATTACCTGCTTCCTCTCTTGCTTCTTCTGAGGCTTTATTTACAATATTTTTTGCTTTTTCATCAGCTTCTTTTTTTATTTTTTCAGCCTGCAATCTTGCTTCTTCGATTGTTTTCTGTGCATCATTTTCTGACTGAATAATTTTTTTTACTATTTCTTTCATAATACTCTCTGATAATTTAAAATATTTATTTTATTTAAATTATCAACTAATTTTTATTTATTATTCAATAATACTTGACATCATATTATAATAAGATACTAATGGAAAAAATACTTGGGAGCAGCAGATGGAATTAAATGAGTATAAAGCATGGGAGTTACTGGATTTATTAAAAAAGGGAGAAATTAAGAGTAGTGATATAATTAATTCTGTTTCAAAAAGAATTAATGCTCAAAAGGAAATTAACTGCTATATATCAATTTTAGAAGAATATGCACAAAAAGAAGCTTACCTTATTGAGCAACAATATAAAAAAGGTGAAATTTCTAATAATGAGATTATTGCTGGTATTCCTGTGGCTGTAAAAGATAATATTTGTTTTAAAGGATATCCTGCTACTTGCGGGTCAAAAATTTTAGAAAATTTTAAGCCTCCTTATGATGCGTTTGTTGTTAATAAAATTTTTCAGAATAAAGGTATCATTGTTGGAAAAACTAATATGGATGAGTTTGCCATGGGGTCATCCACTGAAACATCTTATTTCGGGCCCACTTTAAATCCGCATAATACAGAGTACATTCCCGGAGGATCTTCCGGAGGATCAGCCGCAGTAATTGCAGATAATCAGGCTGTTTTAGCTTTAGGTTCTGATACAGGTGGTTCTATTCGTCAGCCTGCTTCATTATGTGGTGTAGTAGGCATGAAACCTACTTATGGGCTTGTTTCCAGATATGGGCTAATTGCTTTTGCAAGTTCTTTGGATCAGATCGGGGGATTTACAAAAGATGTTAAAGATATGGGACTTTTAATGAATGTTATTGCGGGATATGATAATAAAGATTCTACTTCAGTAAAAATAGACAAGATAGATTATTATAAAGATATTGAAAAATTATCTTTAAAAGGCATAAAAATAGGTCTTCCCAAGGAATATTATATAAAAGGTGTGGATAAAGAGATAAATGACAGAATGGAAGCTGTTATTAAAGTTTTAGCTGAAGAAGGAGCTATATTAAACGGGACAAGCCTACCTCATACAGAATATGCTGTTGCTGATTATTATATCATTGCCCCTTCTGAAGCAAGTTCAAATTTAGCAAGGTATGATGGTGTTAAATATGGATATCGCAGCCCTGCAGATGATTTAAAAGAGATGTATTTTAAAACAAGAGGTGAAGGATTCGGGGATGAAGTAAAAAGAAGAATATTAATAGGAACTTATGCATTGTCATCAGGTTATTATGATGCATATTATTTAAAAGCTTTAAAAGTTCGTACCCTTATTAAACAGGATTTTGATAAGTGTTTTAATGATTGGGATTGTTTATTAACGCCAACTTCTCCTACTACTGCTTTTAAGCTGGGAGAAAAAATGGATGACCCATTACAGATGTATTTGTCTGATGTGTTTACAATTTCTGCTAATCTTGCTGGTATTCCCGGAATTTCTATACCGGCAGGATGTAATACCAGGGGATTACCTATTGGCATTCAGTTACTGGGAAATCATTTTGAAGAGAAGAAATTATTGCAGATAGCTTATGCCATGCAGCAGGCAATAAAGAATATTTAAAAAGGAGTTAAAATGGAATACGAAGCTGTAATCGGTCTTGAAGTTCATGTGCAGTTAAATACAAAGACAAAAATATTCTGCAATTGTTCTACTAAATTTGGAAATCCTCCTAATACTAATGTTTGTCCTGTATGCATGGGTCTTCCCGGTGTTTTACCTGTACTGAATAAAGAAGTTTTACATAAAGCTATCATTGCAGCATTGTCAATAAATTGTGAAATAGCTTTATTTTCCAAATTTGATAGAAAGCAATATTTTTATCCTGATTTGCCAAAAAATTATCAGGTTTCCCAGTATGATTTACCAATAGCAATAAATGGTTATCTGGATATTAAAATAGATAATAATATAAAACGAATTAGGATTACCAGACTTCATATGGAAGAGGATGCAGGTAAGCTCATACATAGTGAAGGAAAAGATACAAATGCCAGTTTTGTAGATTTTAATCGTACAGGTGTTCCTTTAGCTGAAATTGTAAGTGAACCTGATTTATCAACTCCTCATGAAGCTTATGTTTATTTAAACATATTGAAAAACAGGTTAAAATATGTAAAAATTTCAGACTGCAATATGGAGGAGGGATCTCTGCGGTGTGATGCCAATGTTTCTATAAGGCCAAAAGGGGATAAAGAGCTGGGGGTAAAAGCAGAAGTTAAAAATATGAATTCATTTAAAGCTGTTGAAAAAGCATTGGAGTATGAGATTAAACGCCAGCTTAATGCAGTAGAAAATAAAGAAAAGATTATACAGGAGACCAGATTATGGGATGCAGATAAGGAGATTACTATTTCCATGCGTTCAAAAGAAGAAGCCCATGATTATCGTTATTTCCCTGAGCCTGATTTAGTTCCTATGATGGTGGATAAAAAATGTATTGAAGAATGTAAGAAAGGTCTTCCTGAATTACCTGATATTAAGGCAGAAAGATATATTAAAGAATATAATTTGCCTGCAAATAATGCAGAAATTTTAACTTCAGAGCAGGATATAGCTCTTTTTTATGAGGAGTGTATTAAATTTTATAATAATTATAAAACAATTGCTAACTGGATTATGAGTGAACTTATGCAGTATTTAAATAAGAATAAATTATTGATAACGGATTTAAGTAAATTAAAACCAGAGAATTTTACAAAATTAGTTCAGCTTGTTGACTCAGGAGTTATTACAGGTAAAGTGGGGAAAGAGATTGTAATAGAAGTTATTGAAACAGGTGCAGAGCCGGAAAAAATAATTGAACAAAAGGGATTAAAACAAGTCAGTGATGAATCTGAAATTAAAAAAATAATAGATGATGTATTAAAAAACAACAATGATGCTGTGGGGAATTATAAAAAAGGAAAGACTAATATTTTGGGATTTTTAGTTGGCCAGGTAATGAAAGAAAGCAAAGGCAAAGCAAATCCTAAAGTGGTGAATAAACTTTTACATGAAAAATTATCTCAATGACAATACCTCCCATAAGTGAGAAGCTGTGAAATAATTAGGATATCCAATTAAAAACCCTTATTTAAAACTTCCACATACATCGTTTCCAGCTAATCCATATAGCTAATGTCCTTTATCTTGCTGATTATGCACAGCGTGCCGGTTCAGGAACCTTAGAGATGTTAAAACAATGTAAAGAAAACAATTCTCCTGAACCTGAATTTATATTAATTCGTAACAAGGAGTTTAGGACTATTCTTCCACGGGATTTTTTAACTGATCAGGTGTTAAATCGTATAGGATTAAATGAAAGACAGATTCAAGCTGTAAAATATGTGAAAGAAAAAGGACGAATTACTAATAAAGAATATCAGGAAAATTTCGGATTAATGAAACGATAAGCAACGGATGATCTTAAAATCTTAGAAAATAAAAAAATATTTCAAAAAGTTGGAACAACTGGTCGTGGAACTCATTATATTTTAAGGGGCACTAAAGGGGCGAAAGGGACACCAAACGGGCATTAATCGGACATATCAGACATGTTTAGGACATTTATCAGACAATGAAAAAGGATGAATTACTAATAAAGAATATCATATAATTTGAAATACAGAATATCAGTGTGCTGGCAAAATTTTAAACCCACAACAATAAAATAGAGCCTTTGAAATAATAAAAAATCGGGACACTTAATGTCTGTATATTTTTATCTAATTTTTTTATAACTGCATAACCTTGTTTAGCAAATAATTTTTTTGTTAATTCTTCAAATCTATTTTTCATGACAATAAAATAATATTAATTTAAAATAAAAAGACAATTGTTAAATATTAAATGATTTAACAAATTTGCTCCCCGGGACGGTGTCGCTTCTCTCACATTCATGTGAGAAGCGACACTTCGAACATCGTGTCCTCAGCTCAAACCGCCATTAGATGACAGTTCTCGCTGCCATCAGAAAACAAAACAAAAAAGGCAGACTATAAAGGTCTGCCTTTTTTGATCTCCGTCAAACAAACATAATACTAACAAAATAAATCCCACAAATCAAATATTTTATTCTCTAATTCTTGATAAAATATCTCTTCCTTTTATTCAGAACTATTTTTCCCCTTTAATAAAATCACTAATCCCTTTTTTCTTTTCAATGCCTAAAAATTAAATCCAAAGAAAAATTATATTTATCGCATAATTTTATCACCTTATTTTTAATGTTTTCATAATATTCATTTGTAAGCCATTTTTTACGATAATTTTTAGCTAACTCAGGATAATGTTTATCCAGTACTTTTTTTATTTCCGACCAATTGCCACATTTGAGATTTAACTTATCAATCAAAATTGTTTTAACTCCTGCGTCTTTAAAACGTTTAAATAATTCTTCTAAATTTTTATCACTAATTCCAGGGATAAATGGACCAATAAAAACAAAAGTGGAAATTCCTGCCTCATTTAATTTTTTCAAAGCTTTTAGTCGGCTTTTAACCGAAGGCGCATTATTCTCAAAATTTTTAGCGTCTGTTTCATCTAAACAAGTAATTGTAAATCCAGGTTGATGAGTAGAATTATCAAATTTTTTAAGAATATCAATATCTTTTGTGATAAGAGGTGATTTAGTTAATAAACCAATTTGAAAACCATGTTCTGCTAAAATTTTTAGACAACGACGAGTGACCTGATATTCTTCCTCTAATGCCTGATAAGCGTCCGTCACGGAAGAAATCATCACCACGCCCGGCTTCAAATGTTTAACCTGCTCTTCTAAAATCTCTGGAATGTTAATTTTTACATCAACAAACTCTCCCCATTTTTCTTTTTCTTTTCTATAACGGCACATAAAACGGGCGTAACAATACACGCAACCGTGCGGACACCCAACATAAGGATTTAAGGTGTAATCAAATCCTTTTATCTTACATGGATTTAAAGCCCTTTTGCATTTGATTTCTTTAATAATCATTTTCAAAAATATTTTTTATTTTTAATAAATTCACTAATCTCTTTCTTTTTGATTATTCTTAAATTTTTAATATTCGCATTTTTATGAATTTCGTTTAATGGCTTAAGTTTTTTACAATCTTCCATAATTATAATTTCCTTTCTTTTTATTAATTTATTAAATTTATTCGACTTTTAAAATATTAGTCTAATAATTTTAAAATCTTTTTCTGTTCAGTGTTACTTAACTTTTTCACTCCATCTTTAATTATCCATTTTGTGTCTTTACTTGGATTTGTCTTTGCCCATTTTGTTAAAAATTTTGCTACTTCATCAGGATTCTTTTTGGTTATGTCTCTTAAAATCCAGGATACCGCTTTTTTAACATCTGGTCTATCTTCTTTCATTGCATAATCAAAAACCACAAAAACTTTATCGGTTATTTTAATTTTCTTGTATCCTCGCAGGGTAACTATTCCAAAACGCCTAATCCACTTGTTTTTATTCTTTGCCCATTTTTCAGAAAGCGGTAAAACAATTTCGGGAACAGAGTATACAATCGGCTCTACTCCATACATAGCAAGACAATCGCAAACAGACCAGTTATCCAAATCAGGCAACGCCGAAGATATGAAGTTCAGGCAAATTTTTGGGTTTTTTGGTCCGAATTTCTCAAGACTTTTCCCCGCTATCTGTCTTGCTTCATAAGACCCTTCATTCCAAAATGTTTTTAATAATATTTCTGATTTTGCCGTTTCCTTTTTTAGAAAATTACCTGTTTCCGCAGCCATAACCCACAAAACAGGTTTTGGCACGCCATAAAATTTGCCGGTATCAGGAATAATCCTTTGGTAATTTTTTGTAGCGTCCTTATCCGCATAGGATTTAAGGATTTCCTGTAAATTTTTTGTGAATTCCTTTGGCTTATCTGCTTTTTCAAGCAGTTTTTTTGTTTTTTCCTGAATTTGTGTTTGGTTCATATTATTATTCTCCAAAACGACTAATAAAATAACCCATCAAACTTCCTATAATTAAATTTGTAACTAACATTGGAACGAGTTCCATTGGAGCACCCGCAACCACTATAATCATCATTGGAATGGCTATCAAAAAGAAAATTAGCGTTCCTTTTAAAGTATTATTCAATTTTAAGTTTGATGTTGATATAAGAAAGCCGCCAATTACGCACATCAAAAATGCTGATAGTAATGTATCCCAAGTCATTTTCATAAGTATCATAGGGATTATATCAACTATGCCAAAAATAATACCAACAGTGAGTCCTACTTTTGTTTTGCTAAATTTTTTCATAATATTGCCTCTTTTATATTATTATAAGGGATTAGTGATTTATATAAATATTTCTGTTTAGATCGGGGTTCAGAATTTCATATAACGTCTGTACATACAGTCAGGTGCGTATATTTCTCCTATATTTTTTAAAAAGTACGTGTATTCCCACTAATTTGACAGGAACATACGCACTTTTATAGTTTTAAACTATCAAGTGGACTATGAATACCTGATAATCCTTTTTTTGTAATATGAGCATAAATTTCAGTTGTTTTTGAACTATTATGTCTTAGCAATTCCTGTATGTATCTTAAATCAGTTCCAAAGAATAGGAATTTGTTTTTTTTTAAAGTATAAGAATCTCCTTTTTTCATCATGACTGATTTTAATATACAATTCTGTAAAGAAATATCAATGATTTTTTCCGTAAAGCTGAGCCCTATTGAATTTTTAAGTTTATTTTGCAATATAAAAACCGGAAAGAGATACCTCTCCCTGCTAATGGATCATATTTTGTGATCCTGTTGTTCTCTATTGGCTGACGAATCTATATTATGAAAAATATTTTTAGAATCTAAAGACCATGCACCTTTTCTTTTCTCTACAAACTGGAAAACACATCTATGAAGTGATAAAGTGAAGACCTGGCACCGTTATAGATGTCACCGTTATAGATATAAAAGTAGGGGAGACTTAAGTCTCCCCTACAGTTGTGATTACATAATTATCTAATAATAATCTGACTTAAGAAACTGGTTCCATTTGGTACTTTATCTGCTTTAAGCATTTCAGCTATGGTTTGACCTAAATCAGCAAAGGTTTCTCTGATGTGAAGGTTGACATTTTTTTTGAACTTGGGGCTGTATCCTAACAAAGGAACATATTCTCTTGTATGGTCTGTGCCTTTAAAGGAAGGGTCATTACCATGGTCTGCTGTAATAAAAAGAGCATCTTCTGTTTGTAAACATTGTATATATTCCCCAAGTGCATTATCAAATTCCTTTAAAGCATTATAATATCCCTGAATATCCCTTCGATGACCATACAACATATCAAAATCAACAACCCCCTTGTCCCAATTTTTTTCAATTCTTTCCCGCTCCACTTCTGTCATCCCCGCGAGTGCGAAACCTCCCCGAAGGGGATAGCCTGCGATAATGTAGGGGCTCGATTCACGAAGTACCCGAAAAGGGTGTCGAGCCCTAAGGTCTGACCCCATAGCTATCAACTTAAGACCTCTTTCCTAAAATAACCAGATAAGGAATTTAATAATTTTTCTATCGTTGGTTTATTTATTTATTTGTTTTTTTTACAAAACCGTAATAACTGTTTTGTTAAACTTGCTAAAAAATTTTGATGTTGCAGAATGCCTGCCATTATCCCCCTGTGTCAGGGTAGTTGTCGCCTCTAATTAATTACCCCACCCCCTGGGGTGGGGTAAAATTTTTTCATAAAGGAGACGACAATGAAGTATTCACATGAT
>CBDVEP010000059.1:0-17475 GCA_965373035.1 uncultured bacterium | reverse complement strand
GTTTTTTCAGGAGTATGGCTGGTTTTGATTTTTTCAATACTGGATTTAACAGGAGGAGATTTCAGAACTATTTCAGTCTTTTCTGCTGAAAATTTATCGTTTTTAAATAAAGCTTTTTTATTCTTTTCATGATAAGGCGGAGATTCTATCTCTTTTTTTACAATGTTATATGAGAAAAGGTCATTATTTTTATTTTTAGATTTAAATGAAAATAATCTGATTCCCAATCCAAGGCTGAAATTTAAAGTACCTTTTTGTGTTATATTATCACTGAAAAAATATCTGTAACCAATTGAAGTAATTAAATAAAAATATCTATAAACATGGTAATCAACATTTAAACCTATGTTTAAACTTAGAAAATTTTTTTTCAGGTTTCTATACATTGATATCATTTTTCCACGAGGAACTAATGCGGGATTATTTAAAAAGTATCCTGTTATGAATTTTGAATAATTTACCCCCATTTTAAATTGGATATTTTTTAAAAACCAGAAATAATAAAGTAGATTTATTCTAATGTCATGATATTCTTCATTCCCTTCATGATTTGAATAAACATTAGTACCAACAGAATAATCAGCAGCTGGTTTTAGATAATAACAGTATCCTGCTTCTATTCCTAACATATTATTCAAAGGAAACTTTGAGGTTATAAAAGTACTCATCTTTGATTTTCCAGGTGCAATAAAATATGAGAACTCTTTACCACATCCTACCATGGCATAACTTGAATTTGCATTATTTTTAGATTTATCAGAATAGACTTCAGCATATAGTATTGAAGAAAAAAGTATAAGATGTATTAATAAACAAGAAAAATGTATAAGATATTTATAATTCTTACAGGTCATTTATAATGATTTTATTTCTTTCCGAATTTCAAAAGATCATTCATAGATAATACAGTAGATTTTTTAGCTTTTTCCTGTTCTTGTAATTTTAGTTTTTGGGGCAGATAATTTTCATTATATTGATTTGCAAGCTTGAAAATTTCATCATCTTTATATTGTGGAGGGATTTTAACCTGAAGATTATAATCTTTTTCTTTGAACCCGCGGTTAATGATATGAATAATATCACTGATGGTTTGAACGAAATGTTTTGTATATATTAACATATAAGTTAGGATAAGAAAAACAATAATGATAAAGTTTTGAAGATTAATTCCGGCTGTGATTTTATTAATGTCCTTAAAAGAAATATATAAAGTATGTTCATTTATTTTAATTTTAGAATAATCATCATAATTATAATATTTATTAAAAATCTCATCCTGAATATTAGAAAAAACTAAAAAGTCAGCATAATAAAATTTTAAAATATGGTTATCATTGGACAGGCTTTTAAAAATTAATGGGCGTAATGGAACATCAAGAGTCCTGTTAATATTTTCAATGTTATTAATAAATTTGTGATAATGGACAGTGCGGTTACTTATCAGGCTGTCAATTTTATTAAATTTAAAAACAGATAATGTTATTAAAATTAATATTATTGAAAACACCCCGGTAGTAGCTATTGTTTGAGTATGGCGTTGAGCCATTTTAGATTCTGCATTATGGATTTTTCCAAATATCTTTAATAATCTTATTAACCGCAGGATTCGTGTAACCCGTATAGCTTTTACCACTTTTAACACATTTAAGACAGCAATTGATGATACTGTTTGTGAAAGATCTCCTTTTAAATAAAAATAAAGTGTAGGTATAGAATTAAAGAAAAGAAGAGGGAGCGATGATAAAAAATCTACCCATCCTCTCTGGAAGAAGAGATATATTTTTAGTTTTTTTTCTTTAGATGCCCAATAACTTCTTAAAATAAATTCTATTGTGAAAATTAAATCAAAAAACACATTAGTAAATATTAAAAAATGTCTAAAGGATATATTAAAGCTGGCATATTGACTGTAATCATCTAAAAAAGTCTGGATAATGACAAGTATGATAGCTGCAAGGATAAAATTTTCAAATAACTTTTTTTTCATAAAATTCCTCTTTCATTCATTACCATTCATTGTCAGCAGATATTTTATATAATTCATCAATCATTTTTTTATCAAAGCCTTGAAATTCAGCATTTTTTTTAACAATATTAAACCAGCTTTTATCCGGGGTTTCTGCACCTCTGTCTATTTTTTCAAAATGTTTATATTCCTGAAACCTGTAGTTCATGGTAAATAAAAATCTTGCACTTGCTTGTTCCAGCTCTGTGTTTTCCTGTTTACAGTTTGATTTCAATGCCATTTTTATAACTTTTTCATTTAATCCAGGTATTGATTTTTTTATATTTTCTTCTATTAAAGTAAAAAATTTGTCTAATAATTTAGGGGCTTTTACAATATCTGAACTATTTAAATTTTTTGTTTCAGGACCAGCCGTAAATGGTGTTTTAATATAAGCAGAGTTTTTAATTAAGAGCAGGATTTTTAAATAATTGATATAATCATCTGCTTTTAAATTGTTTTTTTCTACTTTTGTTAATTCGTTAAATAAAAATTCTCTTCTTTCAAATATTCGATGTATATATTTATCAATTATATTATATTTAAATATATTAAGAACCCCATTAAAATTATATCGAACTTCTTTATGAGTTAGTATAACATCAAGGAACTGGATGAATTTTTCTTTTAGGAAATCTTTAGCTATACTTTCAGAATTTTCAAGGCTGTTTAATACATTAAAATCAATGGTTTCAACATATTTAAATAAGATTGGTTTAGTTTCATCTAATATTTTATCTCTTAATGTAGTTAAAAGTAATTGAAGTGTTTCTTCTATGCTTAAATTTGGAAAAAATTGGTCAGAAGTAAGTGTTTGTTTTAAGATATTAAAATTTTTAGAAATAAAATTTACAATAAGTTGTTCACCAATTAAAATTGGTTCATTTTTTATATTATCATTATTAAATAAATGAGCAATAAATTGAAGCATTTTTTCATTATTCTGGTCCATAAATCAGACATCCTTTAATTTTATTTCTATAGGACTTTCTGTAATAGATTTAGTAAATAAGTTATATATATTTTCAGCACAATTTATTAATTTTAGTTTAATATTTTTTTTTTCAATATTATCTGTATATTTATCAATATAATCAATAAAAATAGAACTAACATATTTAACATGCCGCAGGTCAAGTACAATCTCTTTAATAATTATTTTAACATTACTGAGGTTTTTATGTAAAACTGACAGGTCATCAATAATCTCTTTTTCAAATATAATGATAAGCTGATTATGATTTATAATAGTTTTCATAGCAAATAATAACATAATATATTATTTTATTAAGTTAAGTCAATAAAAAAAAGAATGGGGACGGTTCTGATTCTTTTTATTTGATTTATTATAGATATTTTTTAAAAAGTCTAAAAAGAATCAGAACCGTCCCCATTCTTTTTTTAAAATAAAAAATGTCTTGACAAATTTTATATATATATTAAATTTGTCTTATGTTTAAAAGATGTTTAAGTGACTTAATACAGTTGAATGAATATAAGGATAAGATGCGCTTTATTGCCGGGCCAAGGCAAAGCGGGAAAACAACTTTAGCCTTAAATTTACTTAAACAACTTCATCAAAATAAATTATATTTTAACTGGGATAGACGGGAAATAAAAGAAAGATATTATAAAAATACTTATTTTTATAATGATGAAATTTATAAAATTACAGGAAGTAAACAAAAATGGGTATGTTTTGATGAGATCCATAAAATGCCTAAATGGAAAGATATCTTAAAAGATATTTATGATACAGAAAAAGATAAAATAAAATTTATTATAACAGGAAGTGCAAGACTTGATTTATTCAGAAAATCAGGAGATAGCCTTACCGGCAGATATTATCTTTTTCATCTTTTTCCATTATCTCTTATAGAATTAATAAATAAAAAGAATAAGAAAGCAATTTTTAGTACTTATAATATAAATGCTTCTGATTTTATTGAAAATGTTTTAAGTACTCCTTTATATTATCAGAGTGATATGGATAGATTAATGAAATATACCGGCTTTCCAGAACCTTTAATTGAGAGCAATGATAATATTTTAAATATGTGGCGAAATAATTATTTAGATACAGTAATTAAAGAAGATTTAAGAGAATTAAGTGCATTAAAAAAAATAGAGAATACAGCCAAATTAATTGCAATTTTGCCTGAAAGAATCGGGTCTCCTCTTTCTGTTAATTCTTTAATAAATGATATTCAGGCAAGTTATCCAGCAATTAAAAATTATTTATATACACTTGAATTAGTTTATTTAATTTTTAAAATTACACCATATAGTAAAAGGATTATAAAATCAATTACAAAAGAACAAAAGTATTATTTATTTGATTGGACAAGAATTGATGAACCATCAATACGATTTGAGAATTATATTGCTTTTGAATTATTTAATTTTGTTACTTTGTTAAAAGATCATGGATATGGAAATTTCGAATTGCATTTTGTGCGAAATAGAAATGGTGAGGAAACAGATTTTTTAATAACATTAAATAACAATCCATGGATATTATTTGAAGTAAAATTAAATAAAACAGATGTAGCTTCACATAATATTCGACATTCAAAAGAATTAGGAGATATCCCATTAATTCAATTAATTTATAAAAATAATATCACTAAAAAAAGAGGAAAAAATATCTATATTATATCTGCCAGTAGGTTTATTGCAAGTATGCTGTAAGAAAAAAGGGACGGTTGTACTAGAAGATTAGGAAAGAATGGGGACAGTTGTCCCCATTCTTCCTCCCCCTAGAAAAAACAGTTAATGAGTAACGAAAGTCAGGCCATTATTTTGTATTCTGTCTAAATATTTTTGATGTTTCTACTAAATTTTTTAGTGATGGTATGATCTCTTCCCATTTTCTTGTTTTAAGTCCGCAATCAGGGTTGATCCATAAGTTTTCCTTAGGTATAGTTGTTAGGACTTTTTCAATAATTAAACTCATATTATCAATTGATGGAACAACTGGTGAATGTATGTCCCATACACCTAAACCTATCTGTCTGTTAAATTTTATATTTTTAAAATCATCAGTTATCCCTGCATTACTTCTTGATGTTTCAATAGAAATAACATCAAAGTCCATCTGCAAAATATATTTTAATATATTGCCAAATTTAGAATAACACATATGCGTATGAATTTGAATTTCCGGTGCAATGGAAGTAGCAAGCTTAAATGATTTAATAGCCCAGTTAAAATATGCTTCCCATTTATTTTCCTTGATAGGAGCTTTTTCTTTAAATGCAGGTTCATCAATCTGGACAATTTTAATCCCTCCTTTTTTATAATCATTAATTTCATCCTGAAGGCATAAAGCTATTTGAAATGCTGTTTCTTTTAGAGGAATATCTATACGGGGATAACTCCATGCAATAATCGTAACAGGCCCTGTTAACATCCCTTTAACTGGCTTATCAGTTAATGATTGAGCATATAAAATCTCTTCTGTTGTCATGGGTTCTGGTCTTGAAATATCACCAAAAATAATAGGAGGTCTATATCCTCTTGTGCCGTAGGATAATATCCAGCCCTCCTGTGTAGTTGCAATACCATTTAATTTTTCAGCAAAGAACTCAACCATATCTGAACGTTCAAATTCTCCATGTACTAAAACATCCAGCCCAATTTTTTCCTGGAATTTAATTAAGGTCTTTATTTCTGATTTTATATAATCCTTATATTCTTTTTTATTAATCTCTCCTGTTTTAAATTGTTTTCTTTTTTTTCTTGCTTCAGGGGTTTGAGGAAAACTGCCGATTGTGGTTGTTGGAAAAACAGGCAGATTCAGGATTTTTTTATGTGTTTTTTCCCTTTCAGAATAAGATATCTGTTTATTAAAATCAGGCTCCTTTAAATTATAAATCCTGTTTTTTACTTTAGTATCTTCTCCAAAATTAATTTTTTTATACCAATCTGTATTCTTGATTTTTCCGGATAATAAATTATTAATTAATTTTAACTCGAAAAGTCTTTCCTTGGCAAATGACAGCATATTTATCAGTTCATCCGGCAGGGATGATTCTTTTAAAATGCTATATGGAAGATGATATAAAGGTGATGCATTGGATAAAATTATGTTATTTGCTTTTGTGGAAATCATGTTTATAAGTTGAAGAGTTTTTTTAATATCTGTTCGCCAGACATTACGACCGTCAACTACACCTGCAATAAGAGTTTTATCAGTCGGAAATCCAAATTTATTAATAGTTTCTAAGTTATCTTTACCATGGATAAAATCTAGACCAATTGCTTTTAATGGAAGGTCATAAAGTTCTTTTAAGAAATCAACTGAACCATAATAAGTAAATAAATAAATTTGAGTTTTAATTCCTTTTTTCAACAATGTGTAAAATTTTTTAATAACAACAATCTCTTTATCTGTTAGTCCCTGCACAAATGCCGGTTCATCAATATGAACTTTATTAAAAGAAGAAATAATCTTTTGATATGGTTTGACAAGACTCAAAAGATTTTCTTCAAAATTATCTTTAATATGTCCTTTTGATAATTTTAAAAAAGTAAATCCCCCGATTATGTAAGGCAGTCCCTTGCTTGTTTCTTTCTTATGCAATTTTTTCCATGCTTTTGCAATTATAGCATTTTTATTATAAACAGGAACTAAATAATGATAATTTGTGTTGAACCATTTAGTCATCTCAAGAGCATTTTCTCCACGACAAAATGAAAAATATTGTTCAATATTTTCATTTGGATAGACACCAAGCATCATTGCAGTATCCAGTATATTGTCATAAAGTGTCATTTCACCAGAGGGATGAAGATCAACATGTTTTTCATAAGTTTTAATAATCCGGTTTTCAAGAGTTTTGATCTCTGAAACCATGTTTTTTTCAGACACATTTTTATTCCAGTATCCTTCAATAGCTTTTTTAAATTCCCTGTTCTCCCCCAGCCGGGGAAATCCATATGCATATGTTTTCATATTATACTCCTCTTTTAATTGTTTTGATTTAGCCACGAATTTACACAAATAATCACGAATTAAGAATACAGCAACTTTACAACTGAACTACTACCGAATTACTATTGCATTATTTTTATTAAATTTGTGTTTATTCATAGTTAATTTTTTTTGTTTTTTCATGTTATTTTCAATACTACTAATGTATTGTAATATTATGATTATAGAGTTTGGGCGAGTTATTTATTTTTGAATAGTTTTAAATAAAATTAGGCATAAAATAAAAAATCCTCTATCTATTTTTATAGATAAAGGATCAATATCCGTTTTTTTTGATACCTTAAATTATAATCAGCATACCCAAACCCGGGGCAACTTAAAATGATATAAATATGGCAGGTCTCCTGACTTACAGTGGAAATTAAATTTCTTTCACCTTCCCATCCTAATATTAGGACAGTGGCTTTTAGTAAAACACATTACTGATTACAGTGGCGGGTCCGCTTGGGATTTTCACCCAATTCCCTATTAATCCTTGGTAGGAACCATATTTAAATATATAGATATATAACAAAGAACATAAAAACATAATTATATCTTTTTTAAATTAAACGTCAAATTATATTTGATAAATCAATATTTTTATTTATTCCACATTTTTTTATAAAGAAAATAAGTTTTCCTGAGTTGTCTTAAAAAAGGGCTGTAGCTACCGTTTCCCTGGCTGGCAATTCCTAAGAATTCTTCAGAAGACCAGTTATCAGGAAACGGCATTGGGCAATCTTTTGTTTTTTGCTGTGTGTCCGGAGAGCCTTTAAGGCTTTTCCACCATTCATCAAGCCATTCAAAAGCTATTCCTCCAATAGCATTTCCATCACCAATACCGCCTGCCAGATTATATTCAATATCCCTCCAGAGACCTTCATGCCAAATTGCCTGTTTCTCTTCATCCACATTATTAATATTAGAATCAAATGCATCACATCCATATTCTGTTATTAAAATAGGTCTATCCATTATTTGTCTGGCTCGATACCATAAAGATCCAAAACCATCTTTATCAGGATAGCGATTAATACCAAGGATGTCGATTTCCGGAGCATATTTATTATAATAATCTACTAAATCCAGACCAATATTACCAACTGCTACAGGGTGATCTTTATCAATACTGTGTATCATTTTTGCTACTTCATTGAGAAATTTTGCATAAGCAATGGGATGTTTGGATGCAAGTGTCCTTGTAGCATTTATACCTGTGTAATTACCTGGCATATTATTTTCGTTTCCTAAAAGCCACATTAAAACATAAGGCTCATCTTTATGATCTAAAACCAGATTCCGTACAATCTCTTTCATTCTGGCACATTGTTCTTTGTCTGTATAATCTGTCCCAATCTCCCATTTAGCACCAGAACCCACTGTATAAGCTCCTACCAGATCAACCATTATCATTCTAATCCCATATTTATAATACATATCCCGCAGAAGTTTTTTATTAAATTCTTTTTTACTGTATTTATTATTCGGACTTGCATGTATGTGTCTGATTGCATTACACCCCATTTCTTTTAATAATTGAAAATCACCAATAGGTTTTTCATTTTTGTCTTTCTTATTGTTTTTATTTTTATCAACCCATATATCATAAGATACATCTATTTTTCCATTTTTATTGTCATTAACAAACATCCAGTTTCTAACAGTCTGCTTGTGTGGAGTTTCTCCAATTTTAGTGGGAGCATAATGTATACCTTTTATAACAAATGGCTTATTATCAACAAACATCTGCCAGTGTCCATTTTCATATTTAACTAATTTTATTTTCCCATCACCTCGTTTATCCACAATTTTTATTTTTTTTAAATTAACTTTCTTTTTATCTGCTTTTTTTAGTTTAACCAATTTGCCTGGATTGACTTTAATAATATCATTATTTAGATCAATGTCATCTCCATTTTTTATATTAATGAATGTGCCTTCCAACTTTAATTCCAGCTCAGGATATTTCCTTGTTAATGCATATAATTTATCCATTGCAACAATAGCAACATACCATACAAAAGACTGGTCAGCACTGAAACAGGCTGATCGCGGGTAATGAACAAGTATGGCATAATATGCTTTAATTGCCTGCATGATGTGACCAGCTTCTTTTAAGGCATTTGCTGTAAATAAAAGTTTAACACCAGGTTCTTCTGCAGTTGTTGCCCAGACAAGATAATCACTGACAGGGTCAGATGTATAGACATGATCCCAATGTGATCCTTTTAATCTGCCTTTTTTTTTAAATTTTTTATATAATACATTTTTAAAAGCAGACATTGTATTTGGAAATATACCTTCCCCCACAGCTTTTACTAATCCTTTATAATTTTTTATGATATATTTATAATCTTTAGTGCCTAAATTTTTAAAGGTACCATATTTGGAATAATCAATTATATTGTTTTCACCAGGGTTAGACAACTTAAATAATGGTTCAGGTAACTTTGCTGATATACTTACGGCTAAAAGGATAAAAAACAAACTAAATATTATTTTTTTCATTTTCCCCCTCCATATTTAAATAAATATTTTAATATTTATCTTTTTTGAATAATTAATATAAAATTCTTTTTTGTTTATGATTTTTTCTTTTTCTTTTAAAATTATCTTTTCTATTTGTGATGGCAAGTTAATTTCAATTTTTTCAGGGCTTTTAAAAAAATCAGACTTAAAGATAAATTCTATATATTGAGGATAAGATATTAAAGAAACGTCAAATTTTCCAAAATGACTCCTGGCATTTGTTATTTCAATTGTGTTTCCCATATCAAGCCAGTGATGTGGTATAACAGGGAAAAATATTAAAGTGCTGCCTTTTTCATAAAAGATCATATTCCGCATAAGGTGAATTAATTCAGAGATAGCCCAGCCATGATGTCCATCCCCCATACAGCCGCCCATTGTTTCCGGATGTATGGCTTCAGGGAAAGTATATGTATCAGTTGCATGGTTCAGCATCCATTCCAGTATAGGCAGAACATGAGTGGATTTACGCATCAGGAAGCATTCTGCAACCTGAGCAGTTAGATAAACATTATATCCGGAATGAAGCAGTTTATGAAAAAAAGCTCCTTTTTTCATATATTTTTTTCTTATGATTTTTAATGTATTTGTCACATCATTTCTATGAGGATTAAAAATATGAAGGGGATAAAGGGCAACTACACTTCCTATAATACTTGAGTCTTTTTTTCTGTAGGGAGAGGAAGGCAGGTATTCTTCATTTACTATTTTTTGAAATTTTTTAATTGAAGTATCAATATCTTTTTTATATTCTTTGTTTTCTTTTTCTGTTTTTTCAATATTTATTTTTAATAATTTTGACATCTTTATAAAATCCCGGATCCCGGCATAAGCCCAGAAATTATCCCAGTAATAATAATTAGCCGGCCCAAAATGTTCAGCAGAAAATCCTGATTGTAATAATCCATAATGCAGATCTTTTTTGTTTTTTCTGGTTTTCTTTGTTTCTCTAAAAACCCACCAGACTGCTTTTTGAAGTGATTTATAGTTTTTCTTTAGGAATTCCATATCATCAGTAAATTGACAATATTGCATTATTGTCCATAAAACCTGACCATTAGCATCCCACTCACCCTGCTGGGACAGGAAATAGCCATCTTTCTTTTGCCTTTTAAAATAATATTTTAATATTCTTTTAACATCATTAAAAAAACCTAATTTTAAAAGAGCAGTTACAGAATAAGCTGCATCTCTGAACCACATTGTATGATATGTAAAAGGACCTGGTGGTATTTCTTCCTTATCCAGTAAAACCAATAGATTGTTTTTAAAGCTTTCAAAAGCTTCATTAAATTTTGAATCAGGAGTTTTTATTTCAAGAGAAGCTTTTTTCATCTCCTGCCATGTCAGGATAGTCTGGTTGCGTATGTCATTGTGTTTTTTTTTAAGTAGTGTTCTTATTTCTTTTGTGTTATTATTATTTACAGGAACAATTATATTAGAGGAAAAGGAGTTCCCTGCTTTTAAATTTACTTTATATTCTGCAAAAGCAGTGCAGAGCCCTCCTTTATCTTTTGACTGCATGATACTGGATTGCTTTTTGTTAATGGAATAAAAAGCATCATTTTTATCTTTATTAGAGCAGATAACTCTGTAAGGAACATCCTGAAGATACAGGAAATCCTTGTTATTAATTTTAAAAGCATTTTTTGCTTTTAAATATTCTATTGAAAATATTGGTATTATACTTTCAGGGTTATATGGTCTGATTGAAATATAAAATGTAATATTAACAGGACTGTTATTTAAATTTTCTATTAAAAAATTTTCTACTATAAAATTTTCTTTTTTTTCATTATGCATTAATGCTTCTGATGTAATTTGTAATGATTTTTTAAAAAAAGTGCTTTTTAAAATAGGTGTCTTATGCACAAGATGCTGGTTCATCTTATCAAGTTTTGAAGGAATAATAATGTAATCACCCTTTTTTACCCAGAAATCAATTGACCATCCATCAAACAGTGGTGTTAAAAGACCCCGTGGGTCAATAATAGCTTCATGATCAGAATTAGTTGAAGATATGGCTGTCCAGTTCCTGTGAGTTAAATTAATAGAAAGATAAGAAGAAGGCAGGAAGCTGACATCTTCCGGGTCATACTGTTTAAGTATCCAGTATGGAAAGACCCAGTCCAGATGAGGCTGTATTGCACTTATATTATATAAAGAGCGTGATAAAATATCGATATTTAAACGAATTAATTCAGGTGGGATAGCCAGATTTTTACTTTTTCCGAGGTTTTTAACAGCATCCCATCTTTGTTGCAGCATTTCCAGATTAAAATGTTTTGCAATAAATTTAATGACAAAATTGGATAAATCCATGATGAAATGATATAATAAATCTATATTAAATAATATGTCAAGTTATAAGGAAAAGAAAATTGACTTTTTATTTCGTAATATTATACTAATTTAAATTAGTATCAAATGGAATATAAAGGAATTTTTAGTCTCTTAGACTCTGTAACTTTTAGACTATAAATTGGAGGGTATTTGTATGAAAAAACTAAATATTATTTTTTTATTGCTTATTATGATTTTATTTTTTGGTTGTATTGAAACAAAGCAGAAATATACTTTAAATCCGGATGGTTCCGGAAAAGTTATTGTTGAGTCATTATTTCAGCAGATGAATATTACTATGGGAGGGGGAGAAGATAGAGAGCCTGAAATACAGATGAAAAAAGCCATTAAAAAAATAATTGAAAAATCAAAAGGCGTGGACGTATGGAAAGATATTAAATATAAATTAAAAGATGATGGAAGAATATGGTTTAAGGGTACAGCATATTTTAAAGACTTGTCTAAGCTAGAACTTCATGATATGAGTATGATGAGGGCAGATTTTTATAAAAGTAAAAAAGATGAAATGGTGCTTGAATTGAAAGATGAAAAAGAATCCACTAAGAGTAAATCACAAAAAATAAAACAGGAAAAAATGACAGAAGATGAGATAAAAAAAATGGTTCTAAAGCAGAAGGCAGGCTATCAGCAGATGAAACCAATGTTAACTGCTTTTTTATCTACTATGAAAATGGATTCAACCTTTAAACTGCCTGGTAAAATAAAAAACTTTATTAATTTTAAAAAGGAAAAAGATAGAACTGTAAGTATTGTTTTTAAGGGAGAAAAATTATTAAAAGTACTGGATTCTTTTACTTCTGATGATAAATGGTGGCGGAAACAAGTTAAAGCTGGAAAAGATATGAAACAGGATAGCCTGTTTTTTGATCCCATGATAAATGAAAAATTATTTGGAGAAAAAGGTCCTATAAAAGTTACAATTTCTAGGAAATTCAAGCCTCTTTTTAAATATAAATCTGAAGTAGCTAAAGCAAGGAAAAAGTATCCGGGTATTATTAAGGAACTTAAGATTAAAAAAAAAGAAATTACTAAACCACTGGCAAAAGGAGGTAAGTTTAAAAGTTTAAAAGTTGGTGGTATTAAAATTGTTAGAATATCAGACTGGGAAAAAAATATCCGTGCTTTTTATTCTGAAAAAGGATATACTTTATCTCTTGTAGGGGAACTTCCAGGAGCAGTTCTTAAAATTACTGGCGGTAAATTAAAAAAAGCTATTACTGATAATGGAAAAAGTGTACTGCCTGAAGATGAGTGGAAAAGAGATATTAAATTTTATACTTTGTCTAAAGATAAAACTTCAGTTAATTTTGAATTAGAGATGAAATTACCTTCTTCAAGAGTTAAAAAGTTTAAGGAAATATCAGGTTATCTTGAATATATATCAGCTAGTGGATTGAAAAAAACAGACCTTGGAATAAGTAAATTTAAAGAAGGAACACGTGGTAAAAAATATGGAGCTATTATTAAGTCTGTAAAGGAAAGCCAGTGGCAGAAGGGAAGTTATAACCTTGAGCTGGACATGGATGTTTCTATTGATTCTGTTAAATCAATTACTTTTTATAATAAAGATAAAACAACTCTGGATGCTTATGAATTAAGCAGGGGTCCTATTGGTAATAAAAAATCAAAATTTATTTTTTCTTATAAAGGTACTTTTCCTGACAGGGGCAGTATTATTATTAAGATATATGAAAAAACAAAAAAGTATAGTATTCCATTTAAATTGAAGAACCTAAGCCTTCTGGGAAAATAATGAATTATCACCTTCATTTTGTTTAGGGCAAGAAACTCTTCTCTTCGCTTAAGCACATGAAACCTGAAATAAAAAACGGAAAGGTGGGATCAAACCTTTCCGTTTTAAGAGTTCATATAAGAGTAGGCAATTGGGAGGGATATTTTTAATAACTGCCCACTCTTTTTTTCTTGTTTCTAATAAAAGTATCGACAGTTTTGTTATAAACTTTAGTTTTTTTATAAAAAAATTGGAATTTTGTATTAAAGAAAGATAGCAGCAATTAATTGCAATATTTTTTACACTACTTTGTTTTAAAATCCTTCAGTGTTTTTTTGATATTAGAAGTTAACTTTTTAATTTCCTGGAGGGAGCTTTTAATATGTTTTTTATTAACAGACTGTTTTCCTGTTATATTTTGAAGTGCTTCAATTTCTTTACCTAATAGATTGGTATGTCCTTTAATATTTTTTATTTTTAAGCTTAAAGAAGAAATCAGGTTGTTGAAAAATACAGCCATTTCTTTAAATTTATCTTTTTCTCTTAATTTAATATGAAAATTTAGCTCTCCTTTACTCATTGTATCAAGTGTTTTTTTAAACCGATAAATTGGTCCTGCGATTTTATGAGAATAAAATATACCATAGATAATTGTAAAAGTAATTGTAATCAATACAGAGATAGCTATAACCGGTGAAATAATTTCAAATGGATTTATTACCCTGATAGGTTTTCCTTTTTTAACTTCCAGTAAATATTCATTAAATACAGAATCACCATGCTGGTATTTAAAATAATACAAAATAATAAAAACAGCACCAACTATAAGCAGAAATCCAACCAGTACTTTTAAAAAATCAAGGATAAAGTAAAATTGAAATTTTCGCTCTATTAAATATTGTTTTCTTCTTTCTTTGTTTTGTTGATTTATTATGTTTTTAAATGATTTCATGATTTTACTCCCATTTAACTTTTTCCAATGATTTAAGTGCTTCTTTTCTTGTTTCATATTTTAATTTATTATTTTGGGTTATTTCAATTAATGAAAAAAATCCATCTTTATGTCCAATCATACCCAGTGCTTTTGCACATTCAAGAACAACAAGATTATCTATATTGGGGCGTTCAAGCCTGAGTTCATAACTAATGGCTTTCTCAAGATATGGAATTGCTTTTCGTGATCTCATCATGCCAAGTGCTCTGGCACTGTATTGACGGACTTTACTGTTTCTGTCTGCATTGAGCGTATTTCCTATATAAGGAATGGAACTTTTTTTATTAATTTTCGCTAAAGAAATGGCTGCTTCAGCTCTAATATCATCATCAAATGAAATTGTAATACCTATTGCTTTTTCACCTTTATTAAATTTTTTTTCATATATATTAGGCTTCCATACATAGCTCATTACTGCAGTAAGAATATTAGTAGCTTTTACACTTTTGTTTTGTCCAAGAGCTTTTACACAGGCAAGTTTTATAGATTTAGAACTTGATTTTCTTGAAATAGCATTTATTAAATACTTGGTACTTGAACCTCTTAATTTTTTAAAATATTTTTCAACTTCTTTGTTAAATAGTTCATTTGTTGTTTGGGCATATAAAAAACCATGAAATATTACAAACAGAAAAATAATTTTTAAAAAAAATGTTTTCATATTTTCACCTCTTTATTTATCGGATGAAATAAAAAATTATAAAAGCACACCTTGAAAAATTCCTGCCTTTTATTTAAATAAGCTTTTCAAGGTATTAAAGCCCATAAGGGAATGACATTATATAGTAAATTGATGTTCCCAAAAATATTTTTTTACTTCAAATATATTTTTAAAAATAATAAATCTTTTTCCTTTTGTCCAGAAGATTCTATGGAACCTGTTATGATATATTTATCTTTATTAATTAGTATAAGGTCTTTTGCTTCATTGGAAGCAGGATTATTTTTAGAGAATTCTTTTATTTTATGTCCTTTAGAGTCAATTTTTAACATAAAAATATTTTTTTTTCGGGATTTTATGTTTTGTTTATAACCGGTAATCATATACGAATTTTTTCCTGATTTTATTATCTTGGTGGGGATGTCATCATTTTCATATCCATATAATTTTTCCCATAGTATTGTACCGTTTTGTTTGATTTTAAAAATCCATATATCCTTGTTTTTACCCGGAATTGTTTTTGTCCCGATTATAATAAATCCTTTATCATCCTGAATAATATCCTTTGCTATGGAATGATATTCTTTTTCATAAGTTTTCTGCCATATTATTTTCCCATTATTATTTATTTTAATAATCCATATATTTTTAATTTCAGGTGTAATACTTTTTACTCCGGCAATTATAAAGCCTTCTGGTGCTTTACATAAAGAAACAGCATAATCATCCATGGATGTCCCATAAAATTTATCCCAGATTTTATTTCCATTGGAATCAGTTCTTAATATATAGATATCCTGTTTCCCATTACCCCATGAGGATGTCCAGCCTGCTATAATACAGCCATTTGAAAGGGCAAGGCATTTCTCTGTGCCATCCCAGTCTCTACCGCCATAATACCTCTCCCATAATTTATTTCCTTTTTTATTAATTTTAATTAGATAAATATCACCATTTCCTTTACCATACGAATAAGTAGTACCTGCTATATAATAATTATTATTATCATATGAAGAAATATCTTCTCCCCAATCAATATGGTCACCTCCAAAAGTTTTCTCCCATATTTTAGTTCCATTTGTCTGAATCATCATCACCCAGACATCACTCCAGATGTCTTTTTGTTTTGTACTGCCTACAATAATGTTTGTAGTATTATTTATTTTTATTATTGAGTTTCCTATATCGTCCCCATCTCCTCCAAAAGTTTTAAAATTTAATTTTTCTTTTACTTGTTTTAAATTTTTTTTATCAGGGAAAGAACTTATATCCTTTATTTGTTTTGATTTTGTAGTACAACTTATTTGAATAATAGAAATAATAATAATAAACTGAATTATTTTTTTTAGCATGTTGTTTATAATAAAACAATAAATTATTTTTAATTCTAAAAGCAAGTAAAATTTACAAAGTGCTATGTATATAATTTATTTAAATTGACAATTTAAATAAAATCGGTTTATTTGTATCCAGATGATTTTTTTACATTCAGCAATAAATATTATTCAAAAAAAGGATGGAATATGAAGTTTTTTACTAATCAATATATTAACTGTAAGAGTTTTCCTGATACTGCTTTACTGGTTTCTTCCAGACAGGAAACCATAATAGGAGCTGCTTTTTTTGATTATGCTCAGAAGATTGAAGTTCAACAGGAACAATTTTTAGCTTATCTTGTATCATTATTAAATAAGAAATTATTATTAATAGAAACAAGTGGTCCCTTTGCATTATTGTGCTGCCTTGATGAGTTGAAAAATAAAGGTGTTAAGAATTATTTTTTTATAAATGAAGCTATAAGTGTGAATCCTTCAGTAGCAATTGGTGATATTATTGTTTTAGAACAATCAAAAATGATTTCAGGTAATCAATATATTTCAGCAAAAAAATCCATTATTAATAAAATTAATTTTAGTAAAAATGTTAAGAAAGGGGTTAACTTAAGTGTGGATCTTAATCATATTTTTTTTAACAATTCTAATAAAAAAAAGTATAATAATATTGATACCCTGAGTATAGGAGATTATTACTTTTTAAAATATATAAAGGAAAATAAATTAAATGGATTTAGTATAAATTATATTGTTGGAAATTTAAGTACTGATATTAAAGATAAAAAATCATTTAATAATGCTATGGGGACGGGGGGGGGCGTGGTTTAATTGTAAATAATTAATTTATTATAAAAATAAATAAAATTAATTTTAAAAAT
>CBDVEP010000058.1:0-17578 GCA_965373035.1 uncultured bacterium | reverse complement strand
TTTACATAATTATAAAAATAAAATAATGTGAAATCGATTTTTATTATAAAATTAATTGATTTAAGATATTAAAATTATAATATAATAAATAATGAAAGAATAAATGTAGTGAAGGGGTCGATAGACCCCGTAATATATAGTATGAAAAAAGAATACAAAAAACCATTAAAAAATATTCGATTAAATAAAGAATTATATGGCAATCCTTATAGACCTATCTTTTTTACAATTGCAAGTAATTTTAGACAGGCTTATTTTACAATGCATCAATTTAATATTCAAATTATTAAATGTTTCAAAAGAACATTTAATAAAGCTAAAATCATGATACCTGTATATTGTTTAATGCCGGATCATTTACATTTTATAATCTATTTAATAGAAAAGGGGAAGAACATATTAGATATGGTAAATTATTTTAAAAGTAATAGTAGTAAAATTGGTAAGAATTATAATATAATAAATTTATGGCAGAGAAGATATTATGATCATATAATCCGAAAAGAAGAAGCCCTAAAAAAAATATGTGAGTATATATATAATAATCCAGTTCGAAAAGGATTAGTAAAAAATAGTGATGATTATAAGTATAGTGAAATAAAGTATGATTTAATAAATATATAAGTAACGGGGTCTACCGACCCCTTCACTACATTTTCTGAATTATGTCAAGTTCAAAACTATTGCATTTTCGCAACGGTCTCTTACAAAGTGACGCATCGTCCCCATTTTTCTTTTTTCTTTTTCTATTGACACTGAAAATTAAAATTATATATTAAATTTTGCATTACATTAAATATGCGGCCGTCGTAAAGTGGTATTACCTCAGCCTTCCAAGCTGAAGTCGTGGGTTCGATTCCCATCGGCCGCTCATTTATTAAATAATGATAAGAAAAATTAAATTATTTTTTTTAATTATACTTTTACTTTTATCTTCATGTATGAAATCTCTAGAACAAGAAAAAAGTGATAAAATTCAAGCTGAAAAATTATTACAAAAAGCAGACATCTACTATTATGAAAATAAATTTAATAAAGCTTTAAAATTATACATTGATGTGAAAAACCTTGATGTAATAAATCCAATACTTTATTATAAAATAGGATTTTGTTATGATAAAGGTCAGCAGCAAATAGATAAGGCAGAAAAATATTATTTAAAAGCTTTAAAAAAGCTAAACATAAAAGATAATTTAAGATACCTGTCAGCTATTTATTTTAATCTTGGTGTTATTGCTGCTAAAAGACAGGATATTTCTAAAAAGTTTGACTATTTAAATTCTGCATATTCTTTACTTGAAAAAATGCTTACATTAGAAGATATGAATGGAGAGGATTTATTCAGACTTGCTTATTATTATATGGATAAAAGTGAAACTGAAAAAGCAATAAAGTTTTTTCGATTATCCATTAAACTGTTTAAAAAGGAAAATACTAACCATTTTTATTATGCAGGGGCTTATTACAATATTGGAATTATATACTGGAAGCAGGAAGATATCAATACAGCCCTGTGGTACTGGAAAAAAGCTTTAATTGTTGAACCTGATAATGAAAAGTATCAATTATGGTATCAAAAAGCCCGGCAGATAAAACAAGCTGGCGGGTTGTAATATCTAAAATATCGTTCCAAAAGAAATAAATAGCTCACCTGCAAGATGTTTTGTATACCGGGAGTCACTTCTTCTTTTACGTCTTATATAAGAATTAATTATTTTTGAATTGTATTTATGTTTAGTTTTTTGTCTCAAATTCATATAGCCATAAACAATTCCTTTGCTTGACTTATGAATATAGGTAATAAGACCATTTCTTTTTTTATCAACAATAATAGCTATATGCGTAAGGTTATCATCAAACCGTTTGTTTTTGTTTTTATCATAAGTATTATTAAAAAAAATAAGATCACCAAGTTGTGCTTTTTGTTGTGTTTTAAATATTTTATTATATTTTTTTAATGTAGCGTAAATGATTTTTACTCCATTAGCACCAGGAGGAATAACAGCCTGCTTTTTAAAAATAGTTACATTATTTTTTTTAAATATTTTTAAAATAAGACCTGAGCAATCTATACGAATATTTTTTTTCTGTGCATATTGTTTGGCAGCTTTTACAATATTCTGCCTTAAAGTCATTTTTTCGTGGAGAGTTATTTTTCTCCACTCTTTTTGATTTACTGAAGGCTCTCTTTTTTTACTTGTAAAATATCCAGACAGTATAAAAGTAAATAACAGTAATATAATAAAATTTTTAGTTTTCATAAATAAATAATTTAAAATTCAAGATTTAAAATTAAAAATCTTTAATCTTTAATCTTTAATCTTAATTTCTCTTCTTCTATTCTATCTATTTGTCGGCAGAATTTCAAAAATTTTTTATAATCTTTTTTTTCAATAACCTGAGGAATTATTTTTATATGCCGTATAATTATAATTTTTTCTTTATGTTTTTTTATGAATAAATTATACTTTCCAAAATCATTGTGAATATTATAATCTTTTAAGTTTAATTTATAATTATTGGTTATTACAATCGTATTTGTAATAGTTTTTATCAAAGGGTGATAAATTTTTAAAGGTGTATTTCTTTGAGATTTTGAAATATATTTTTCGCTTAAATTAACTTTATCATAAAAAATATTAATATGATTTAATGCTTCCACCTCCCCTGAAAAAGTAATTAATAAGTTTTTATCAGTACAATCAAGGTTGCTTATTTTATAATCCTGTATGGCTATTCTATTAATAAGATCATTTATATATTCAAAAATTTGGTTCTCCCTACTAAAAAAATCTTTATAGTTTTCTTTATGAATATTAAAAAATCCTGAATATATAACCCTTCCTGTAATAGAAGCAGTAGTATTGGTGATAATTGTATTATAATTTTCAATGATAATATCTTTGCTGGAGATAGCAGGTGTTGTAATAAATTTGTATTTATATTTATTCATTAAAAATCCTATTGAATGAGTGTATTGACTATTGATTATTCCAAATTGTAGATTTTTATTACTGAAATCGATAAATATTTTATTTTTAATGTTTTTCTGTGCCGGTATATGCAATAACAAAGAATTAAATGCTTCAGGATAAATAAGTGAAAAAGAGAATTGACTGAAATGGTTGTTTCTTACAAGCACAATCTGGCAGTTTATATTTATATTTTTTAAAAAAGCATACATAAGTAGAGTTTTTTCTTCTGCCCCGCCCTTTTTTCTGGAATAAACAAACTCAATATTTTCCGGATAATATAAATAATTATGATCATTATTTATATTATTTTGAATGTAATAATAACATTTTTTTATAAAAAGTGATGAATTAAATTTGCTGTTTTTCTTGGAGCTTTCATAAATTTCAAGAATTTTTTTTTCAATATTATGATTAATTTTAATTTTACTTCTTATTTTTCCCCAATACCAGTTGTGAAAAATTTTCCAGTCAGGAATAGATGAAAGATAAATATGAGGAATTAAATCCATAACAGGAACCGAGTTGTATTCTTTTTTAAATCGTTTGATTTTTTTATTTTTCCAGATATGGATAATCTCTTTATCTGTTTTTGTTTTATTATAATTTATATCTTTTCCATTTTGCAGGTTGAATTTTATTTCCGGGAGATTTTTTCCCTGAATTAAAACATAAATAGCCTTTTCAACATTATAGTCAGTATTTTGAAAAGAAAAAGGAGTGAAATAGAAATATTTTGTATAATCCAGCCAATTATAAGAGTAGAATACCTGGTAACATACATCAATGACAGAACCAATTTTCAGGTCAGGTATGGAAATATAATAATAATTATTGTGTTTTTTATAATCAAGTGCCTCTATTACTATATTTGGGCTTGTATGATTTTTCACATGAATAATGTGAGAATTATCAGGTATTTTAATTTCACCGAATTTTTCTTTGCCTTCTTCATCTATGATTTTAAAAATTTGATGTATTAAATTTGTATAGCCTCTTTTCTGAAAAGGCTTTATAATGAATAAATCAAGATACATTTTAATTAATGATTCATTATTATTTTTATTTTGAAAAGCATTTTCCACAATTTGTTGTGAATCAATTGGATAATACTCCTCTTCCAGGGAAAAAAATATTTTTTTCTTGTTTAAATAAGAGATTTTTTTATAAAGAGAAATGTTATAAGGTTTTAATTGATATGCCTGTTTATAATAATATAGGGCTTGAGAGTCTTTTTTTTCTTCGAGTAAATCTCCCAGTTTGCAGGCAATTTCATAAGATGGCTGTTTTTTAAGATATTTTTTTAAAATACAGATAGCTTCTTGTAGATTATTATTCTTTTTTTCATAAAGCGCCTTATAAAGAGAGTATTGTTCTTTATAAGGATTGTAATTATATATCCTGTTTAGAGAGTTTGAAAAGTTAGTTTTATTGTTTTGTTTGAAATAAAGATTTAAAAGATTTTCATTAAAAGATTGAAATTTATTTTTTTCCAGGTTAGTGTATATACTTAAAGTTCGTGATATGTCAAAATTTTCATAGTAAAGGGCAATAAGATAATTATTGTAATCCTTCCAGTCATTCTGTATTTTTTCCTGTATATAATTTTTAAATGCCATGAAATCCCATTTAATAGAGTGAAAATAATCTCCCCATAAATCAAAAGGTGTATTTTTATTAAAACATTGTAATTGTTGATATGTCTTATCTATCTTTTCTTTTTCAAGATGGTATTTTGCCAGATACCGCTTTACCTGCAGAAAATGAGGCATGGTTTTTTTTATTTTAATAAAAAATTTATTTGCAATTTCTAGATAATCCTTTTTCCTGGTTTTATTGAATTTATAAAGATAAAGCCTGCCTGCTAAATAATTTAAAAAAGGATTATCTTTTTTAATATATAAAAACCTGTGCAATTTTTTTATAGCTCTGTTTTCATTAAAATAATGGAAATCAAGCATGCTGAGTTTGAAATAATCAAGCATGTTTTTAGTTTTTAAATCAATCAGGTTTAAATATTTTTTATAAACACGTGGGTATATTTTATTAAAGGAGATTTTTTTTTTATTAATTGTGTCTTTTTTTAAAGATAATTTTAATCCGGCAATGGAATAACCTTTCTCTGTTAATAGCCGGCATTTAAAATTAAAGGAATCATCTATTCTCAGTGATTTTACAAGTATATTGTGCCAGCCTTTTTTTAATTTAATTTTATAAATATTATTCATAGAAAAATTGTAAGTATAACTGTCATTGATAAATATTTCCTGAAGGTCTATAAATACCCTGGTGGAAGAGCGAGATGTAAACCATAGTATTATATTTTGATTGTATGGTATGTAAAAATGAGTAGATGTATAAATTATTCCTTTTTCATCTCCGGATATATATTTCAAAGGAACCCAGCCGTAATCAGTTCTATAATTTAATTCTTCCCATTTTTTATTATCATCATCATTATTAATAAAGAGATTTTTTTCAATATCATAAAAATCATGATACAGGTCATTATAATAAGAATAGTTCAGAGTGCCAATATAGTTCCAGTTTGTAATATAACCACATTGTTCAGTTATTTGCCTTGCAAGTGCAAATTTGTTATTGTTAATGGCATTATCAATTATTTCAGATAATAATATCTGTCTTGTAAAAAAATCAATATTTTTTCTTTTTAATATTTTTTTGTAAAGAGGAATAATGCGATTGAAATTAGGAATAAGTGTTTTATCTATTTTCATGGTTAAAAGATAAAATAAAGCCTCAAGAGAGTCAGGGTTTTTTTCAATAAGCTGAGTGATATTATTAAAGTACTGATTATAATTGCCATTGATATAATGCTTGATAGCTTTTTTTTCCAACTTTGAGGGTAGAGAGGAAGAATATAAGTTATTTATCAACAAAAATAGTAGAAATAATATTTTCATAAAGTAATTATAATGTATATAATTTATTTAAAAAATCAATAAAATAAAAGGGGCAGGTCTTACAGCCTGCAAGAACCAAAACCTTTTTTTATTGATTCTGGATGATTTGTTTAATAGAGAATTTTTTTGCAGGTGCAAGTTTATCCAGGATATTAATCTGATTATAATAAATTCCATTGAGTAGGTTTGTTTGTGTGGTTTGTGCATTTATAATGTTGGTATAATTTATAAGTGCATTTGATAAGGCTGTATGAAATAATTGATATCGATTGATATCACCTGTAACAGCTATTAAAGTTTTCATTATGGAATCCACTCCTTCAAGTGAAGTATGCAATCCGGAAATTTTAATTTTATTATCTTGTCTTTTTCGCCTTATGCTATTTCCCATTAAAACAGCAACAGCATCATCATCTGTTATAATGCCTCTTAAATTATTAGGATAAGTGCTAATAATGTGATTTAATTTTAAAATTAAATATTCTTTATTAGTTTGATTATAAGTATTTGTAGTGATTTTTAGCTCAGGATGTGCCACGAAAAATTGACTATAACCTTTCAATAGTTCCTTTTTATAATAGTAATCAGAGAAATTGTTTTTATAAAGAATAACAAATTGGTCCCGTTTCCTTCTGGAGAACTGGTAAAGTTGAGAAGCCATATCATATCCAAGCTTTTTATAATCTGTTATATTAAGTATATGTGCACCTGCTGCAGGTTTATCAGTAATAAGGGAAAGAAGAATTTTTTTTTGATGTGCATATCTGGTTATTTTAGATATATCTTTTAAATGAAATCCTTCAAAAATAATAATTTTTACTTTTTTTTTATGAAACTCCTTAATTATATTATATTTTGGATTTTTTTTATAAGACCTTTTTATAAGAGTATGATTATTCTTAAAAGCTATTTGTGAAAGGTTGCGAAGAATTTCTTTTTCATTATAAGGATTAACAGCTTTATAATAAACCCCAATTAAATCAGCCTTTTTCCCAACTCCGCAATGATAGAATAAGGATAAAGATATAATTATATATATTAATAATCTCTGTCTCATAAGGGTGAATAATAGTATAAAATTAGAAAGTGAAGTCAAGTAGTTGGTGAGTTACTTTTCTAAACTGTTTAGATATAATTGTCTTAATATCTGTCTTTGGTTATTATTATAATTTTTTAAATTTTTATGTTGATTCATTCTTTCATTATAAACTTTTTTAAATGATTCTGGTTCCAATGATTTTTGTTCTGGTGCAGTTAACTGCTTTATTTCTTCTTTAGTTAAAAAACTTATATCTCCTTTCATAATACGTTCAGTTTCTTCTTTAGTGAAAGATCTTATTTTAGTTTTAGATTTTGTCAGGATTTTACCATCTCTTATTTGTTGTTCAATCCATTTTTTATCTTTTATCCAGCTTTTATAGCGGAATTTTTCTAAAAATAATCTATATTTTAAATAAGAAGCAATTTCTTTAGGCCGCGACTTTAATTCAATTTTTATTTGCTCAAATTTATACATGGCAGATCTTTTAAGATTTCTTATGGTTTTATTTCCTCCCTGAATATTTTTTAACATTTTTTTTCTTGCTAATTGTTTCTTGCTTTCTTTAACTACTAATTCGTTGAACAAAAAAGTTTCATGTGCTATTCTCTCTTCTGATGTCTTTAAATATTTTAAGGGAGAAAAATCAATAAATCTTGCCCTGGGGCCTAAAGCAGTAAATTCTACAAGGATATTCCCGGTATGGGTATCTCCATGAACATATCCTCTTTTATGAAGTTCATTTAATTGTCCTTGAAGTTGGCGAAGAATTTCAGTTAACTGTGGTTCTGTAAGAGCACCTTTTTGATTTAATTCCATAAGTGTTTTTCCTTTTATATATTCCTCTAAATATCCAACAACAATGCCATCTTTATTTTTAACTACACCATGAACTTCAGGAACTATCAATTGATTTTCAAAATATATATTTTTCATTGACTGCATATTATTAATCCGATTAAAAATTAGATTTTTATTCTGTTCTGATTCTTTTAAAAAAGCTTCATTAATATCAAACATTCTTGTTTTATGATCATATATTTCATAAATAGGTAATACATATGGCTTTCCCTTATATTTTGCCTGGTATATATTTATTTTACCTCCTTGCCCTGTACCTATCTTTTTTTTAATTTTAATTTTATTAAGGTTAATAGATTTAAATTCACCTGATCTTATAGCTTTAGTCTTATTAATTTTTGTTAAAAGAGAAGTTATCACATTTTTAGCTTTATTTATTAAGGTTGGTGTAACATTTTTTGCTGCAGCTATTATATCTGCATTAATTTTTATTAATTTTCCTTCTGTTGTTATTACTGGTATTTTATAAGGTATAGATCTTAAATTTTTTGCTCTAATTATATCAGATGCTAATGCCATTTTAAGTGGTGAAAACATACGGCTGCTATGATTTGCAAATGATGCTGAACTAATATACATTAAAGAGCCTAATATTAAACCTGATTTTATAGCTGTCCATTCAGCATGAGTTCTTTTTTCAATATCTTTGGAAATAATATTTTTAAAATCATTAATTAATGTATCCCTTTGTGCCCTCCCCAGCTTAAGCATGTCAGGATTAAAATGACGAAGCATGGTAAGAGGCACAGCTTTGCCATGCTTTATAGACTGGGATGCTTCATATATGTAGAGGGGGATACTTGTAATAGGAAACATATCCTTAATCATGGGCATACTCATGGGTGAAAGAAGTAAAAGATTAACAGCTATTGCTTCAATATTTCCCCAGGGAACAGCCAACCATAACAATTTATCTGTAGTATAAGATATAGCATCCTCTTGCATATGTTTTAATATACCGGCAACTTCTTTATTAAGCCTAATATATGTATTCTTGTTATAAACTGATTTATATCCTGAAATTACAGAATTTTTTACAACATTTATTATTCTGATTGTAGTAGATGCTAAATTCCTGTTTTCTAAACTATCTGATATTTGAATAGAATCGTTTTTAAACCAACTTTTTATTTTGTTTATCAGGTTTTTTGAAAAATTAACCTTTTTTGTCCCCTTTCCATTAAAACCTATTTGTGCATGTTTTACTTCTTTTCCCTCTATACCATATTGTCTGGCTTTTTCTAGCTCTAACCTGGCATTCACAGTTTTTGAACTTTTCCTGGATTCAGATTCTACTACTATTGCATTATATTCTGTGTCAGCAAGAATTTTATACTCATCAGAAGAGTTAATCTTTTTTCCCTCCAGTAGATGCTTTTGAGCATTATAATTTAAAGCAGACACTAACTCTGTAGAAGAATATGTGTTTTTTTCTATAAAGAATAAAAAAAATATAATGATGATAAAAATGAATAATTTTTTTATTTTCATAATTAACATAGTTATTTAAAATGTATTTTTAAATTTTTATTTTTATAAAATTTAAAGTTACCCATATATTTATTTATAATATAACATTTTTTATTTTATTTTCTACTTTTTTTTATTATTTCACGCATTCTGACTCATTACATAACATATAAAAATAATATTGACATTGTTATATTTAGTTATATTATTACATGAGAATATGATCAATATAGAATAGTTACTAAAAATAAGGAATATTGGTAATAATTCAGATTTTCTAAAAAAGAATAATATAATATAAATTATGGTGCAATTTATTGCTCATGATAAAGGAATTAATTCTTTAGAATTTTATAAAAGACTAAAGTCTTAACTCCTACACTACAATTTTAGAAAATCTAAAATATTACAAATATTGTTAGTTAAATAATATGGAAGAACAAAAAATTTTATTGTTATTGATTATTTTACTAATTAGTGGGATTACTGATATGTTGAAAGGAAAGATATATAATTGGATTACTTTTCCTGGAATAGTTATGGGATTTGCTTTAAGTTATTATTATAATGGCTGGTCTGGTTTAATATCTTCATCAGCAGCATTTATTATTACTGCTGTAATATTTATTGTGCTTTATGTTTTAGGCGGATTTGGAGCTGGTGATGTTAAATTAATGATGGCTATTGCTTCTATTGTTGGTTTAAAATTTATTTTTCCTCTTATGTTTTATTCTGTTATAGCTGGCGGAATAATGGCTAACATTGTTATAATTAAACATAAACAATTTATTAAAAGTTGGAGAAATGCTTTAAGATTTTTTTTATTTCTTATTCCTAAGGTTCGTTTAAAAAGTGAGCCATTAGATAAAAAAAATAGTATAACAATTCCTTATGGATATGCTATTAGTATTGGTTCTTTAATTTATTTTTTAATAAATTAATATAATAAAGATTATTTTTTTTGATTTTCTAATTCCTATCCTTTTAATTATTATTGAAAAATAAAATTTATTTTATATATTTAAAATAAGTTTGCACTTTTATTTTATAATGTTGTCATAATGAGAGGAAGATATTGATAGACTTTCGATTTAAAGATTTAGATAATATTGAATTAATCAATCTTTTTAAATCCAATAAAGATGAGATTGTTTTTAAGGAGATATATTTGAGGTATAAGGATATGTTATTTGGTTATATTAAAAGATTTTTATATAATCAGCCGGATGATATTATTCAAGAACTCATAAATGAAGTTTTTATAAAAGTATATTTAAAATTACCTAAATTAAAAAATGTATATGCTTTTAAGGTCTGGTTATACAGGATTGCCAGGAATATCAGTATTAATTATGCAAAATCTAATAAATTTCCCTATATAAGCCTGGATAATGAGGATAATTCCTTAGTTACAGATGATATTACTGATTCAAGAATAAATGTTGAAGATAAATATATCAATAATGAAACAAGAAAAGTAGTTTTTAATGAACTTAATAAATTAGATAACAAAATACGGGAAATTATTATATTAAAATTTTTTGATAACTTAACTTTTCAGGAAATAGCAGATATTACTAAGATGTCAGTAAGAACCTTAAAAAATAAAGTAAAAAGCGGCTTTATCACTATAAACCAGACATTAAAAAAAACAGGGTATATTTAAAGATGAAAGAATGTAGAAAATATAATTATAATGATTTATTTTTTTATGCTAATGACTTGCTTTCTCATATACAGAGACGAAATATTGAAAAGCATTTAAACCAATGTTCTAATTGTAAAATGGAATTTGAAAAGATATTAAGATTAAAAGAAGTTCTATATAATACACCAAAATTGACTGCTGAAAATAATATTTCATTTATTTTAAATGAAGCTAAAAAAAGAGAAAAACAGTTTAATTTTTCTTCCTTTTTTAATAGCATAATATATACAATAAGAGAGAAGATATTATTTTTCAAAAATTTGAGATTAGGGATACAGGCAGGATTTTGCTTATTAATTGTGTTGCTTTTATCAATTTTTTTATTATTACCGAGACAGGAAAAAGTCTATGTTGTCAGAGCTTATGGTAAAATTATTATTAATGATAAAGATTTTTTTTCAAGTAATAAATATAAATACAATTTAAAAGATAGGTTAAATATAAAAGTAGAAGCTGGTGAATGTGTCCTGCAGATTAATAAAGAGAAATTAATCATAGTAAAAAAGAATTCAGATATTATTCTTACAGAAGAAAAGGATACTATTTTAGATTTACAAAAAGGGAAGATAATTTGTTCAGTTAAGAATTTAGAGGGAAAGAAAAAGTTCATTATAAAGACAGAGAAAACTGAATTTAAAGTAATGGGGACAAAATTTTATATAGAAAAAGTAAATGGTTTTACAGAACTTATGGTAAAAGAAGGGGAAATAGAGGCAAGATTTAATAAAGAGGTTTTTCATATTGATAAAAACAAGTTGTTCTGGATTAGAGACAACAAGGTTTCCATAAATGAAATATTAGAAATAGAATTAAAATATTTTGATGAATTAAATACAATAGAGTTTATAGATGATTTATCAAAGATAAAGGCAATCAATATCAAAGGTTATCCTCAGGACAGCAAAGTTTATAGGGAAAGCAAGATTGTAGGAGAGACGCCATTTTTTATGCTTTCAGATTCCAGTTCAAGAAAGAGACATTTTATTTATAATAAAGGGTTTATACCTGAAGAAATAAAACTTGATGAAGATAAAAGCGTTGTATATGATTTCAAGTTAAAAAAACAAAAACTACCAGAATTGTTATGGAAATATAAACTGCCAACAAAAATATTTTTAAAACCAATTAAAATTAATAATTATTTTATTATTCCAGGAGTCAATGGAATTATTTATAAATTTAATTTAAATAAACAGCAAATAATCTGGGAACATAAAATTAATCATAGTATTAGTATTAGACCATTATTTCATAACAATATAATATATTTTGCCTCTGATGCTGGATATTTATTTTCAATAGATTTTAAATCTGGAGAATTAATATGGAAAAAAGGGATAGGAACTTTAGTTGATTCAAATCCTGTTATTTATAATGAAAGATTATATTTCGGCAACAATAATGGGGTACTATACTGTTTAGATATAAAGAAGGGAAAGACTTTATGGAGTAAAAAGTTTAATAAAGGCTTTTTTTCTTCACCTATTATAAAAGATAATATATTGTACATAGGAAACCTAAATGGTTATTTATATGCACTTAATATTCTTAATAAAGAAATAATATGGAAATTTAAAACAGAAGATAAGATTGTTAGCACAACACCTGTTATTAAGAATAATCTGATTTTTTTAAGTAGTTATGATAAATATATCTATGCAATTGATTATAAAAATGGCAAATTAAAATGGAAGTATAAGACAGATAGTGAAATATTAACATCACCTTTGATTATAGAGGATATTATTGTTATTACTTCAAGTAAAGGAATTATTTATGCATTAACTTATAAAGATGGCAAATTAAAATGGAATTATGAAACAGAAGGTGAGATTTTAATTAAATCTGTGTTAATAGATAATAAATTTATTCTGTTTGGAGATAAGAAAAATAATCTGTATTTATTAAATAAATATGGCATAGAATATTTAAAGTATAAACATGATTTTTACAATTATATTGTTTTTAATAAGAATATATTAATAATTGGGGAAAAAGGATTATTGTATAATTTTTTAATAAATTATTTATAATGTTTTTACATTTTTATCTGGACTTTTTGATTTTATTTAGTATATTTAATATATAGTTTAAGAATGTATAGATGACAGGCATTGGGTTCATTCTGCAATTATTAAAAAATGACGTTACAGGGAATTGAATAGGATTAGCAAAAGAAGGTTGAAATAGCAAAATATTTTGCACTTTTTTTTATAAATTGTGTCATATATATTATAAAGATTAAAATTTGAAAATTAAAGATTAAAAGATTAAAAGATTAAAAGATTAAAAGATTAAAGGAGAAAACAATGAAAAAGTGTTATTATTGGATTTTTTTATTGATTTTTATCTTGCTTTTTAGGTTTACTGCATCAGCAGAAGGATTTGCAGGAGCAGAACAGCGATTATCCATTGATGCTAAGATGATGAGCCTTGCAGGTGCTTATGATTCTATCTCAGATAGTGTGGAAAGTGTTTACTATAACCCGGCAGGATTAACTGCTGTCAGGGATATAATGCTTCTTTGTTCTTATCTGCCTGTATGGGATAATCTGACAACAGTTTATTTTATTGGTTCTGCATTTCAGACAAAATATCTGCCAATAGGGATAGGCATATTAAATATGAACACAGATGGTATATCTGTAAGAAGCACTACTCCTGAAGTAAGTAAAACAATGAATTACCAGGATATATCATTTTATCTTTCCTCTGCATATTCAATTTTACCAGGGCTTTCTGGCGGTATAAGATTAAAGGTTATCCATAAAAGCATATTAAATTATAGTGATACAGGCATAGGTGCAGATATATCAGTATTATGGAGAAAGGAAAATCCTTATGCATATACAAAGAGTGAGTTTATGAAGATAGTACAGCCAATTTCATTTGGAGTTATAATTAATAATATACTTCCACCAACAATAAAGTTAAAAGAGGAAAAAGAGAGAAATCCATTGCAGATAAGGAACAGTATATCATATAGATTTAAAAAGAGTTTAAATTTCTTCAAGCCTGAGATAGGGATGGGAATGGAGATGGTGCCAGAGTATGAGTCATATATACTAAGCATGGGAATAGATTTAAGTTTATGGGAAACATTGTATATCCGAAGTGGGTATAAAATAACAGATAATATTTTCACCATAGGGACAGGAGTAAAGATGAGAAATATAATGATAGATTACGGAATGTCAGCTCTGGTAGTTGATAGAAGTTTATATACATTAAATGTGAAGGTGTTTTTTTAAGTAGATTAAAGATTAAAGATTAAAGAATAATTGATGAAAAGTTTTAAAATCAGGAGGTAATGAAATATGATAAAGATAAAACAGATAAGATTATTATGTGTTATTTTGATTTTTATATTTATCTACCCTAAATTAGGATTAAGCTGGGTACAAACTTATGGAGGAGCACAGGATGATTATGGGTTATCAGCACTAAGAGTATCCGATGGATATGTCATAGTAGGAGGAACAGAGTCTTATAGTGCAGGGGGTGATGAAGATGTTTATTTAGTTAAGACTGCTTTTAATGGGAATTATGTTTGGCATAAAAATATTGGGAATGTTAGTAGGGAAAGAGGTAAGGGGATCTGTCAAGCTCATGGTGGCGGTTATGTTATAATAGGGTATAAAGAGGTAGGTGTAAATAATTATGATATCTATGTAATAAGAACAGATGCTGGTGGTGGTATAGTTTGGGAAAGAACTTATGGTTGGGCTTGCAATGATTTTGGCTATTCAGTTAAACCTACAAGTGATGGTCATTATATTATATGTGGCTCTTCACAACCAGTAGATGTTTTTCATACATCTATCTATTTAGCTAAGATTAATCATGCTGATGGTGGTGAGGTTTGGCAAAAATTTATTGGTGATGACAATTTATCAGAAGGTGGTTATATGGAAATGACATCTGATGGTGGCTGTATTATAACAGGCACTAGAGGTGGCAATGTATGTTTAATTAAGGTAGATTCAAGTGGTGGTTTTGACTGGGAAAAATCCTTTGGTGGAACAAAAGATGATAGAGGCTATTCAGTTAAACAGACATTTGATGGTTATTATATTATTACAGGTTATACAGTGTCTCTTGGTCCTTATCAATTATATAGTGATTTCTATTTAATAAAAACAGATTCTAGTGGTAATATGATTTGGGAAAATCACTATGGTGGGGTTGGTGATCATCGTGGTTATTCAGTTTTTGAAACATCTGATCGTGGTTATATTGTAGGAGGTAGTAGCGCCGTTTTCGGATGTGGAGGTTATTTAGTAAAGACAGATTCTGATGGTACTATGTTATGGGAAAAATGTTTATCAACAGTTGGTTTAGATGTTCGTTCTGTTCAACAAATATCTTCTGATGATAGCTATATTATAGCAGGATTAACATCGGGTTTTGGCTGGGGCAATTGTAATGCATTTTTAGTCAATGATGATTGCCTTGCACCAGATCCTGATCCAGCTTCTTTTCAATCAGTTACTGTTGATTCACCAAATCAGATTACTTGGACTTCAGCAATAGGTAGTGACCCTATGGGAGGAGTAAAATATAGCTTTGAAGGTAGTAGTCTCAATAGTGGATGGATATCTTCATATATATATACAAGAAATGACTTATTACCTAATACAAAATATTCTTTAAGATTACGAATGAAAGATGATATGGATAACATTGGAGGCTATAGTGCATATGCTAATAAATACACCTTAGCAGCAGCAGCAAATCTTAAGTGTAATGTAGAAAAGAGTAATTGTGTAGCTATTTCTACTTTTTATTTTACAAATAAGAATGTTTTTAGAGCAGGAGGAGTAGAGTATTATAGATATATGTGGGCTAGTGATTCTACTTATCATTTTGTAGGAGGTGAACTACAATGGGAAAGTGGAGTTTTAGAATTATCAGTACCAGAAAATCAGGCAGGAGAAAGGTATTTACATATCATAAGTTATAATAATGCTGGTGTAACTAATGGACAGAAAAGATATGGACCTTATTTGTTTGATACAGATGCTCCTGATCCAGGGAAGATGGAAACAATAGAAGTGGATACAAACCAGATAATGTGGCAGGCAAAAAAAATAGAGGATGGAGTTAAATATAAATTTGAAGGAAGTTTTGAGAGTGATTGGCAGACAACCAATGTATTTATAATAAGTAATTTATCACCTAATAAAAAATATTTCCAGAAAGTAAGCACAATAGATGATATTAGCAATCAAGGAGGTTGCAGTCCTTTGATTTATAGATACACTTTACCAGCAAGTCCAAACATAGCAAGTGATAAAACAGATGGCATTCAGCATAAATGGCCAGTGAAAGAAGAGTTTATTTTTACTAATAAGCAGAAATGGGGAACAGGAGGAGTAGAATATTACAGGTATAAATGGATTAAGAGTAAGACTTATGAGTTTAAAGGAGAAGAAGAGAAATGGGGTAAAGGGGAATTAGTACTGGATGGGAAGTCATTGAAACAAGCAGGATGGTATTTACACTTGCAGAGTTATAATGGAGATGATATAGGAGGGGATACCAAAGTATTTGGACCTTATGGAGCTTATAATATAATGAAAGAGATGAAAATAGCAAATTATCCAAATCCATTTGACCCAAATTCAGAGAAAACAGCAATAGAATGGTATTTAGAGAAAGACAGCAAAGTAAAAGTGATAATATACAGTATAAATGGAAAGGTATTAAAGAGCTGGGATTTTCAGACTGGCAGGGAAGGTGGAAAACAAGGACTCAATAGAATAAGATGGGATGGCAGGAATGACAAAGGATATATTGTAGCAAATGGAGTTTATTTCTGCTATATAATGCATAATAAAAAAGAAAATATGGTGAAGATAGCTGTTGTGAAATAGATCAATAATGATACTTACATTGAAGTATTTTTACTATTTTTTTCTGTTTAATTATTTCATATACAAGTCTGTCTTTCTTATTAATTCTTCTGGAAATACAACCACTTAAATTACCTGATAGGCATTCTGGTTTTCCAGTTACATTAAAATTTAATGGATTGCCTTTAATTTCTTCTATCATTTGTTTTATTTTTTTATAAGTCTTTTCATTATTATTAAACCAGAAAATTAAATCTTTTTTTGCATTTGAGGTTAATTTAATATTCCAGTTCATCAATTATATTATTAAACTCCTGACAATTTTCAATCGGTTCATTTAAAGATTCTTTCAATCTTTTTTTGTTTTTTGGAGAAGAAAGAAGATACATAGTCTCAATAAGACTTCTATATTTAGCTTCTGGTATTATAACAAATCGCTTTCCATTTTTAACAATAACTTTTTTTTTAATTTTTAGATTTGATAAATTCATATTATAAATATAAAAATTATTAAAATAAAGTCAATAAAAACAAATATCCATGTCAATGACTTTCTGAAAAATTTTATTTCTTGATTAGTTTGTAAAAATTTTTATTCAATTTGAATGTTTTTTCTTACGTATCAGGACTTCTTTTTGTTTTTAATTAAATTTATCTCATTTGCTATTTTTTGTAATTTAACAAGTATTTTAATTTTTTTTTCAAATGGTATTTTAGCTAATTTTTTATGATATAATTTTTTATTTTTA
>CBDVEP010000057.1:0-17733 GCA_965373035.1 uncultured bacterium | reverse complement strand
CAGTTCCCAATTTTCAACTGAATTGTCAGATGAAGGGAATTACAGGATAGAAGCAGAAGGAGAAGATAAAGCAGGAAATATAGCAAATAGAGTATTGGAATTTGGGATTGATACAACAGCACCTATTGTGAATATAGAAGGAGTAGAAGAAGGCGGAGAATATACAGAAGTCAACCCAAACATAATAGCGATAGACACCAATCTTTCAAAAGTAGATATATTTCTAAATGAGAATGTAATACTTTCTTCAAATACAAAACTACCAACTATGAATTATGAATTACAAACTATCAAAGAGGATGGAGATTATAAACTAAAAGCTAAGGCAGAAGATAAAGCATCTAATATTGCAGAAAAAGAAGTAAATTTTCATATAATACCATTTAGTTTAAGTAATGCTTTGCTTTTTTATGCCAATTATAATGAGAACACAGCAGATGCAGCAATGAGCAGGGGAAATGGGACTTGTATAAGAGGAGGAGCATTAACAAGACAAGGAGAAGGATTTAAAGGAATATACAAAGCCCTTGATTCATCAAAATGCAAGGGCAGTACAAAAGGAGCAGAACACAGCAGTACAAGTAATATAAACTTAAGCAGGGGAAGTGTACTGATGTGGGTAAAGACAAAGTGGAAAAGTGCAAACAACAGCGGCAGGTGTTTTTTCGCAGTAAGAAAACCAGATGACAGCGGAAATGAAAATGATTATGTCATGAGTTATGGAGTGATAAAGAATAAAGGAACAGTGGTGTATATAAGGGATGATGAGGGGTATGTAGAACAATATCAGGCAGATGATGGAGCTGAAAGTACAAGGTGGTATAAAGAAGAAGGATGGCATTATATAGGATATAGCTGGGATAGTAATAGAGGGATAGTGAATTTTTACATAGATGGAAAAATTATAAAGTCATATACAAATACAGGATGGAGTAAAGCAGAATCAGGCAATATGTGGATAGGGAATTTAAAATATAAAAGCTGTAAATATGCTAAGAGCAGAATAGATGAGTTTGTGATATACAGCAGAACTCTCACAGCAGAGGAAGTCAAAGACCAGTATAACGAGCAGAGAACATTGTATGTTGATGCAAATTATAATGGAGAAGAAGAAGGAACACGAGAGAAGCCATATAATACAATAAATGAAGCCCTAAGCAAATCAGATCACAGGATGATAATTAAGGTTAAAGCAGGCGAGTATATTGAAAAGCTGTATATAAAAAAGAGCATAACAATAGAGGGAGAAGAAGGGGCTGTTGTAACCTATAATAAATGCAGTGATTATTTAATAAAAGCAAGTTCATGTGCAGAAAAAGTAAAAATAAGTGGATTAAAGATAGATGGGAATAATAAGATAAATTATGTTGTTAAGATAGAGAATGAGAATTGCACCATAAGTAACTGTCATGTAATGTCAGGGAAAAAGAAGAATATTTATATAGGTGGATGTAAAACAGAAGGAAAGATAAGACTCATTAGAAATGTAATAGAGAAGTGTGAGGAGAAAGGAATATATGTGGGTAATAAATCAGAAGTAGAGATAATTAATAATACTATAGTAAAGAATGGTTTAAATAAAGGCTCATCATGTAGTTTGGGGATATATATCAATCATAAAGGAAACAGGAAAGTAACAATAATGAACAATATAATATATGATAATGGAAAGTATGGGATAAAGAAGATAAAAGGAAATGTTGAGATAAAATTTAATGATGTTTATAATCACCAGTATGATTATTATAACTGTAGTGCTGGGCAAGGAGATATATCAGTAAATCCAGAATTTGTAGATGAGACAGATGGAGATTATCATTTAAAGGATACTTCACCTTGTATTGATGCTGGAAATCCTGCCCCGCAGTATAATGACCCTGATGGAAGCAGGAATGATATTGGCTGTTATTATTATACAAATAAATAAATTTTTTTTGTAACTATTCAGGTATGTTATTAAAATGTAGTGTAGGGATCGGTAGAGCCTGTTTAATATTATAAGATATAGATTTTAATTTCTTATTAATTTTTTAATTTATTTAAAAATTTTAAAAATTTATTAAATTCATTTTTATATAAATTTTTTAATTTTGATGCAGAGTTAATAACTATTTTCATTTTATTATAATTAAGTTCATAATCATAAGAATATCTGAAAAGATGTCTGAATTTTTTTAACTCATCCAGATAAATAAACATATCATCACTAATTATTCGGGGTCTAATTTCTTCAATATCTAGTTTCATTCTTTTTAATAAGTTGATATGATATTGATAATTTGAATCAATTTGGTTTTCAAAAAAAACTGAAATGTTTTTGAATATATTTTCAAATGCACAATACAAATTATGTAATGTATATCCAATAAATGACTTTTCTTTCAAGTCAGGCTCTTTATTAATTTCTTTAATTATTTTTATTAGATTTTTATAGATTTTATCAATACTTTTTAAATCGTCTTTAATCTCTGATTTTAAAACTAATATATTATTTTTTAACATATAATAACTTACCTTTTTTTCTTATTGATTTTGAAAAATTATTATTTTTATTAATATCTCTTAAATCAACTTTAAATTTTGTTAAATTTTCTAATTCTCTCCATATAATAAAATAAACATCATTAATATTTCCTACTATTCCTAAATCAATGTCAGAATTTTTATTAAATTTGCCGGCATTATTTATTGAGCCAAAGATATATATACTATCTATTTCATGATGTTTTTTAAATACATTATTAAATTTTTTAATTTCTTTTAATGCTTGTTTTCTTAGATTTTCTTTCTCTATAAATATTTTTTTCCATTTTTTTTGCAGATTTTTTTTAATTACATTAATATCCATAATAATTTTTTATTTATAATTAAGCCATAGGGGATTTTTAACTTTTATATAATAAAAATATTATCAAATAAAAATAGAAAGTCAAGTATTGGGGGACAACAGTTCCAATATTGTTTTTATTTAAATCTCACCCTTAATATTTAACTTGACATTTTAAATATTAAGGGTATATTTATTTTATGATTTATAAACATCGTACTCTGGAAAAAATAATTAAGAAAGCCTTAAAAACATTTCCTGCTATAATAATAACTGGTCCCAGGCAATCTGGTAAAACTACTCTTTTAAAAAATACATTTTTAAAATCACATAAGTTTATTAGTTTGGAGGACCCTGATATTCGTATTAGGGCTAAGGATGACCCAAAAGGATTTTTAAATCAATATAAACCTCCTATTATCATTGATGAGATACAATATTTTCCAGAGTTGTTATCATATATTAAAAGTATAATAGATATTGATCGCAAACCTGGTAACTGGATATTAACAGGTTCTCAAAATTTTGTATTAATGCATAATATTAGTCAATCACTGGCAGGTCGATCAGCTATTCTTTCATTATTACCATTTTCTATATCTGAACAAATGAATAATGGCCAATCAACAAAAGATATTACAAATTGGTTAAAACATCTTGATTTATCAACAATAAATAAAAATAGTAATAAAGCTGTTGTTGATATTTTATTAAGAGGGCATTATCCGGAAATTGTAGTGAACAAACAAGTTGATAGACAATTATGGTGTGGGTCCTATATTACAACCTATTTAGAAAGAGATGTGAGAAATATAGCTAATATAGGTGATCATAGCCAATTTGAGCGATTTTTAAGATTATGTGCAACTCAAACAGCTCAGATATTAAATATATCATCCTTTGCAAGAGATATTGGAGTAAGTGTGCCTACAGTAAAACGATGGCTTTCTATATTAGAAGCAAGTTATATTATTTATCTTCTTTATCCTTATTATAAAAATATTGGCAAGCGTATTATAAAAAGCCCAAAATTATATTTTATAGATACAGCTTTATGTTCTTATTTGTTAGGACTTCATAACAAGGAAACTTTACAAAATAGTATGAGTTTTGGTCATCTCTTTGAGACAATGATAATAAGTGATTTTTTAAAAAGATTTTTACATTTTGGAGAAATGCCATCAATGTATTATTTACGAACTCGTGATGGATTGGAAATAGATATTGTTATAGAGAGTGAGGGAAGGCTTAATTTTTTTGAAATAAAAACTAATATGACAATTACATCAAAACATGCATATGCTTTAAGAATTTTAAAAAATGAATTAAATAATCAGATTAATAAATTGGGAGTAATATCAATGACAAAAGATAATTTTCATATAATCAATTCAATAAATAATTATGGTTGGCAGAATATTTTATTTAAGTAGTATTTAAATCTTCCATTGACATTTTAATTATTTTTAGTAATATAGTTTGAGTTATAAAAAAGTAGGTGTATTATTGTTACTAATAAACTAATTAACCATATTAAGGAGGTGTTTTTATGGGATTATTAACTTTAGTTATATTTATTGTAGTTATGGGCTTTTTTGTAGTTTTACTGCTGCCGCGGTTTCTTCAGGAAGCAAGTGCTGAAAAGATTAAATATTTTAAAAAAAGAATTAATTTAACTGTTATTGGAGTTGTTGTTTTAATTTTATTTTTAAAATCAGTAACTATTGTTTCCCCAGGTGAAGTTGGAATACAGGTTTTATTTGGAAATGTACTTAAGCGTACATTGGAAAATGGCATGCATCTTATTAATCCTTTTTGTGATATTATGAAAATGAATGTCAGGCTTCAGGAATATACCATGAGTATTGCTTCTGAGGAGGGTGAGTATAAAGGTGATGACTCTATAGACGCCTTAACATCAGAGGGTCTGAAGATTAAATTAGACCTGACATGCTGGTATATGCTCAATCCTAAAAAAGCCCAGGAAGTGTACAGAACAATTGGTATGGATTACAGAATAAAAGTTATAAGACCGGTTTTACGGACTGCTATAAGAGATGTTGTTTCAAGATACATGGCAAAAGAAGTTTATTCTACTGAAAGAGAAAATATTGTTATAACAATTGAGGAAAAAATCAAACCTGTTATGGGAAAAAAGGGTTTTATTTTTGAAAAATTATTATTACGAAATGTTGTATTACCTGAAAAATTAGCTACTGCTATTGATGAGAAGTTATCCGCAGAGCAGGAAGCCAAGAGGATGGAGTTTGTCCTGCAAAAAGAAGAAAAAGAAAAGGATAGAAAGGTTATTGAAGCTAAGGGTATTCGTGAAGCAAACAGGATTATTTCACAGGGTTTGACGCCTAATTATATTAACTGGTATAGAATTGAAATGATGAAACAGCTTGTTAATTCCCCTAATAATACAATTATATTTATACCTGAAAAGTTAAGATCTGCTCCAGCTTTGATTAATATCCCGGCAGCATCAGGGAAATAAAATTTTATAAGTTCTTGACGGGAGAATAAAAAAGTATAAATTATTTCTTTACTAAATATAAATTTGGAGGAAATAAAAATGCAGAATGAAAATCTTGATCCTGAACTAGCAGATTTATTAAGTGGTGTGGAAGATGATATTTCCAGTTCCACAGATAAAACCTCCACTTCTTTTCCTTCTTCAGTGGGAGCTCAAACGAAGGTTACTTTAGCAGCTGAAAAAGATTATTTAAAAAAAGTAATAGATGGTGTAAGTAAAGAATATACTGAAAAATTAATCCAGCAGCTTGATAAAGCTATTAATGCACGAATAAAAGAAGATAAGACATTATTCAGGCAGAAGTTAATCCCTACTTACTGGAATTTTGTAAGTCAGATGGTTCTTAATATGTCTTCTAAATGGCCTATAGAGAAATTGTTTTGTCTGCGATTTGGTATTGTTGATAGAACTCTTTTAACTACTAATCAGATGCAGATAATAAATAATATTCCTGTGGATTATTCAAAGGAAGAATATCCTTTTTATTATATGGATGAATGGTTAAAAAATGTAAGTACCTCTAAAATAAAGTCCAGTATGGTAGATGAAGTTGCTGTTAAAAAATCAGATGTTTCAGGTGTACAGGAGCGTTTGGAAAGGAAATTGGATTCAAGGGACGCAGAACTGCGAATTTTAAAGAACAGGTCTTCTGAAAGAGCATTAATAGAAAAAAGTCTTCAGGGGCAGGTGAATATTTTAATTAACCATACCACATTACCTGAATATGAGAATATTTCTGAAATTTATACAACTGAGCAAAAGAATATAATGGGCAGAATTATGGATGATTTGCGGAAATTAAAAAATGTAGATAATGGAATGTATTCTTCTTTAAAAGAACTTCGAATGATGGATGTGGATGTTAGAGATTTAAAAGCTAAAATAGGTGAAGGGCAGGATATAGCAGTAGATTCTAGAATTATCAGTAATGAATTTAATTCTTTAAGGCAGATGCTTAAAATGTGTATTGGCCCCAGGGGTAATCATTTCCCTATACTTATTTCTGATTATGCTCCTTCTTCTATAGATCAGATTAATACAAAATCAAAAGTGATCCAGCTTGTCCAGGAAATTGAAAAACGAGATGAAGGTGTTTTTATACGGGAATTTAAAGGTCAGAAAAATCGTATTGTGCCTTATATTATTTTAGTTCCTGCTTTTGGAGAACAAGGAATATGCTGGGAACCTTTTGACATGCGACAAAAAGCAACCAGTCGTGCCAGGATAGCTCTTCCTTTATTTTCAAGAGATCCATTATTTTCTCTTTTAAATGCTATTGGTGATTTAAGATGGCAGGTAGCAAAGGAAAAAGCTTCTTATCGATGGATGGAAGAGGGGATTACCGGTAAATATTATGATTATTTTACGGAAAATAAATTAAGAGGAAATATAAAAGATGAATTTATAAAAGATTATATTTTATGGATTACCCAGGAATGGAATGCTACTCAGAAGTTACATCGTGATGTGCGTATGATTTTCTGGAGGTATATATCATTTCCGCAATCTAAAAAAGATGAGCTTAAAAACAGAGGATTCTTTTATAATGAGCTTTACAGGAAGGATATGAATAGAGCAATGTCTGATGGGTATTGAAATTGAAAGAATTAAAGATTTAAAAATTTGGAAAATTAAATTATTACAATTAATAAATCAATTAGTAGTGTCAAAAGTAATATGATAAAAAATAAAAAAAATTAGCCACGAATAAACACAAATTTACACTAATTTTAATTATTTTATATTTAATTCGTAATTATTCGTGTGAATTCGTGGCTAAAATAAATAAGATGGAGAAGAAAAATGAATAACAAAAATAAGTTTTTAAAAATAATAAAGGTATCCAGTTTATGCCTGGTTGTTTTTATGGTTATTTTATTAAGCATGTCTGCTTTTAAAGTTATTGCTTCAACTGGAACTGAAACAAGCAGGAAAGAAGAGATTAAAAGTGTATCGGATAAAGTTATTACCTGGGGATTTGCATCTGCTGCCGGGGTGGTTGCAATTGGTTCTGTAGCAGCAGGAATAGCTGTTGCTTATGTAGGCAGTGCTGCTTTAGGAGCTATTGGTGAAAAACCTGATTTGTTTGGTCGTGCCTTAATTTTAGTTGCTCTTGCTGAGGGAATTGCTATTTATGGCGTTATTATTGCTATGATGATACTTGGCCGTTTAGGATAAGAAGATGAAATATTTTGTTATCGGGGATGAAGAAACTCTTCTGGGATTTTCTTTGGTAGGAGTAGAAGGAACAGAAGTTAAAACTGCAGAAGATGTAAAGACAACTCTTAATGAAATTATAAAAAACAAAAATATTGGGATTATCCTAATTACAGAAAAATTTGCTGAGATGTCACGGGATTTTATTGAAGAATTTATATATACTCAAAGCTTTCCTTTGATTATAGAAATTCCTGATAGAAAGGGACCTCTTGCTGATAGAAAATCTATTGATGGAATTATCAGAGACTCTGTAGGAGTGAAAATATAAGGGAATATAAATGGAAAAATATGGAGATATAAATAACTTATTATCTGAAATTAAAAATCAGACTAAAGATGAGAATAATCAGATTATTAGCCAGGCAGATGATTATTATGCCGGTAAATTAAAACAATCTGAACGGGAATGTGTAATCAGGAAAAGAAGAATCATTGAAGATGCTGAAAAAAAAGGAGAAATAATAAAACAGCGGATTCTTTCTAGTTTGCGATTAGAAGTAAACAGGATTAAATTAATCAGACAGAAAGAAATAATGGAGAAGGTATTTAAAATAATAAATATTGAATTAGAAGATATTAGAAAAAGCAAACAATATATTATTTTAATTCGATCTCTTTTAAAAGAAGCCGTAAATATTCTTGATGAGAAAAAAATTAAATTGATTTTTAATAAACAAGATGAAGAAATTATTAATGATAAAGTTATTAAAGAATTAATAGAGGATTGTAAAAATTATCATACTAATCTTAACAGAGATTCTGTTGTTTTTAAAAATGATATTGGATGTGGGCTGGTTGTAGAAGTTAGTGATAAAAAGTTAATATATAATAATACTTTAGAAGCAAAATTAAATCGGATGAAAAAAGATATGGAATATGATATTTATAAGGAGTTGTTTGAAAGTTAATTATATTTATGAGTTAAGTTATTTAAAATGAAAAAGAATACAAAAACAATTATTGGAAGAGTAAAACGTGTAAATGGTCCTGTTGTTACAGCTATAAGTACTGCTTCTGTTAAAATGCTGGATATAGCTGAGGTTGGTGAGGAGCATCTTATAGGGGAGATTGTAAGAATTCAGGGAGATTTTGCAATAATACAGGTCTATGAAGATACAACACTTATACATCCTGGTGATAATATTTATGGAACAGGTCTGCCCTTATCTGTTGAACTGGGTCCAGGGCTTCTGGGTAATATTTATGATGGAATTCAGCGACCACTCCTTGAAATTGAGAAAGTATATGATTTTTATATAGAGAGGGGGATTCAACCACAAGCATTAAGCAGAGAAAAAAAATGGGTATTTAAACCTTCTTTAAAAAAGGGAGATAAAGTAAAACAAGGCAATATAATAGGTATGGTTCAGGAAACATCTCTTATTCAGCATAAAATAATGGTTCCATTGGGAATTTCAGGAACAATAAAAATAATAGAAGATGGTGAGTTTATTGTAGATGATGTTGTATGTGTTATTGATACGGAAAAAACAGAGGAAGAAGTAAGAATGGTACAAAGATGGCCGATTCGCCTGCCAAGAAAAACTCAAAAGCGTTTACCCGCAACAGAACCTCTTATTACAGGTCAAAGAGTAATTGATACTTTATTTCCTGTTGCCATAGGTGGTTCTTGTGTTGTTCCCGGTGGATTTGGAACCGGAAAAACAATGGTTCAGCATCAACTGGCAAAATGGTGTAATGCAGATGTGATTGTTTATGTTGGGTGTGGAGAGCGCGGCAATGAGATGACAGATGTACTGTTGAGTTTTCCACAGTTAAAAGATCCTAAATCCGGAAAGTCCTTAATGGAGAGAACTATTTTAATTGCTAATACGTCAAATATGCCTGTGGCGGCACGGGAAGCCAGTATTTATACTGGTATAACTATTGCTGAATATTACAGGGATATGGGGTATAATGTAGCTTTAATGGCTGATTCTACTTCAAGATGGGCTGAGGCATTAAGAGAGTTATCCGGAAGGATGGAAGAGATGCCTGCTGAGGAAGGCTTTCCTGCTTATCTTCCTACAAAATTAGCAGAGTTTTATGAACGAGCAGGACGGATGGAAACTTTTGCAAATAACATAGGCTCCGTTACTATTATTGGTGCTGTTTCTCCTCCTGGTGGTGATTTCTCAGAACCAGTAACACAGCATACAAAGCGATTTATTCGTACATTTTGGGCTTTAGATAGACATCTTGCAAATGAACGGCATTATCCAGCAATATCATGGATAGATTCATATAGTGAATATTTTGAATCTTTAAAAGAATGGTGGGAGACTAATGTGGATTCCCAGTGGTCACATTATCGAAAAATTATTATGAATTTATTACAGCAGGAAGTTAAATTACAACAGGTTGTAAAACTTGTAGGTCCTGATGCTTTGCCTGATTCACAGAAATTTATTATTGAAGTATGCAGTATGTTTAAAAATACTTTCCTGCAGCAAAATGCTTTTGATGAAATTGATAAATACTGCAGTGTTGAAAGACAGTTTAAAATGTTAAAAATTATTGCTTTGTTTTATGAAAAAGGTGTGGAATTATTAAAGCAAAATTTTACATTACTGCAAATAAAAAGTCTGGAAGTTTATAAAGATATTTATAAAATGAAATATTCTTTTTCTAATGAAGAGATGCCTAAATATGATGAGTTGATTGCTCAAATATCACATGCTGAATCCGGAGGATTTTATGGATTATCATAAAGTTGAAGATGGTAGAGAATATATAGGCATAAAAGAAATTATGGGCCCCCTTATTTTTATAGAGAAGACTCATGCTATTGGGTATAATGAATTTGTAGAGATTGAAGATATTAATGGAAATATGAAATCAGGTATTGTCCTTGACACGTCAGATGATGTTGTTGTAATCCAGGTTTTTGAAGGAACAATAGGGCTTGACCTGTCTCATACTCATGTGCGGTTTAAAAATAAACCTTTAATGATTCCTGTATGTTCCGATATGCTGGGCAGGGTTTTTAATGGCTTAGGTATGCCAATTGATGGATCACCATATCCCATCACAAAAAATTATCGTAATATTAATGGTTTACCAATAAATCCTGTATCCAGAACATATCCAAAAAAATTTATCCAGACAGGAATATCTTCCATAGATGGGATGAATACATTAATCAGGGGACAGAAATTGCCTATTTTTTCAGGTAATGGGCTTCCTCATAATCAGCTTGCAGCACAGATTACAAGGCAGGCACAAATAGTTGGAGAGGATGCTGATTTTGCAATTGTTTTTGCTGCAATGGGAGTTAAGAATGATATTGCAGATTATTTTATAAATAATTTTGAGCAAAGCGGAGTGCTTGAAAAAGTAACAATGTTTTTATCTCTTGCTAATGATCCATCCATTGAAAGACTTATTACGCCAAGATGTGCTTTAACTTTTGCAGAACACCTTGCATTTGATCTGCAGATGCATGTCCTGGTCATATTAACAGATATGTCAAATTACTGCGAAGCTTTAAGGGAAATATCAACACTGCGAGGGGAAATTCCCGGCAGGAAAGGATATCCAGGATATCTGTATAGTGACCTTGCCAGTATTTATGAAAGAGCAGGCATGGTTCATAACAATAAGGGTTCTATTACACAAATGCCTATTCTTACAATGCCAAATGATGATATTTCTCATCCAATATCGGACTTAACAGGATATATTACAGAAGGTCAGATTGTACTTGAGCGGGAGTTATATAACAGGGGTATTTATCCTTGTGTTGCCGGTCTTCCTTCTCTTTCCCGTTTAATGAAAGATGGTATTGGGGAAGGGCTGACAAGAAAAGACCATCCACATCTTGCAAGTCAATTATTTGCTAGTTATTCTCATGTAAAGGATGTGCGAGCTTTAGCATCTGTTATTGGTGAAGAAGAGCTGACACCTATAGATAAAAAATATATAGAATTTGGTAATGTTTTTGAAAAAGAATTTATTTCACAAAAAGAAGATGAAAACAGAGCTATTGAAGAAACTCTTGATTTAGGCTGGAAGATTTCAAGTTTACTGCCGAGGGAAGAGTTAATAAGGCTTACAGAGGAAGAATTAAATACATATTATGCTGGATAAAATATGGCAAGATATGAAATAGCACCAACAAAGACTAATTTATTAAAATTAAGGAATGAACTTTTATTTTCCCGGGAAGGGTATGAGCTTTTAGATCAGAAAAGAAATATTTTAATGGTAGAATTAATGTCCATTATTGCTCATGCTAAAGCCCTTCAGAAAGAAGTAGATGATTTTTTAAAAAAAGCATTTGATTCTCTTGCTAACTCCATAAAAAGTATTGGCAGGAAAGATGTAAAATTGTTATCCAAATCCATAAAAATTGAATCTAACATTATTATTTCAGCGCGTAAAGTAATGGGTGTTTCATTACCTGTTGTTAGAGTAGAGACAGTTGACAATTCACCTTATTTTAGTTTAATTGATAATTCTTTCTGGATAGATGATACTATTAAAAATTTTAAAGATGTATTAAAGATACTTGGCAATTTAGCTGAGGTGAGAATATCTTTAATGAGACTGGCTTTTGAAGTAAAAAAAACCATTAGGAAAGTTAATGCTTTGGAAAAAATAGCTATTCCTGATTATGTTGCAACTATAAAATATATTGAGGAGCGTCTGGAAGAATCCGAAAGAGAATCATTTTTTTTAATGAAATTAATTAAAAAAAGACTTGAAAAGAAAAGGAAATAAAGTATTATTAGATTTTATGAATCAAATTAAAAAGATTTTAGTAGTTATTAATGGTACAGAACCCTCTTATGTGGCATCATTATATTCTGTTTTTTTAACTGCATTACTTAAATGTGAATTAACAGGGATTTATGTTATTAATGAAAAAGCATTAAATGATTTGTTAAAAATTAAAATTTTTATAGATGAAGAAAAAGTTGATTATGAAAAGGATATGGAAAAAGATGCCGAGAGGTATTTAGCACAGTTTGAGCAATTAGCAGGAAAGAAAAATATTTCTCTGACAAAAGTTGTTAAAAAAGGCTCAATACATGAGGAAATAGTTAATTATATAAAGGAATCAGATATTGATTTAATTGTTATTGGTGAATTAAAAAAGATAGTCAGTGTTAAAGACGTTGCATATGATGAGATGGAGAGAGTTCTAAGAGAAGCCGGGATTCCTGTTGTAGTAGTTAAAGGCAAGGAAAAAATAGAGATGCTGTATCAGAACATATAAAGGAGGAACTAATAATGAGTTTATTGGATATTACAGATAAGGAGTGCATTAAAATAAATCTTGAATCACTTGACAAAGAAAGTGTTATTGAAGAGTTAGTAGATATTTTAAATAATGCCGGAAAGATAAAGGATAAGCAAAAAGTTATTGAGAGTATAATGGCAAGGGAAAAAAAAGGAAGTACAGGTCTTGAAAAAGGCATAGCTGTTCCCCATGCAAAAACTGAAGCTGTTGATAAATTAACATTAGCCATTGGCATTTCTAAAGAGGGTGTTGATTTTAAAGCTATAGATGGCAAATATTCTTATTTAATTTTATTACTTTTAGCTCCTCCTGGTTCTTCAGGGCCTCATGTTGAGGCATTAGCATCTATTGCACGGTTTTTAACTCCACCTGTAATAAGAGATAAAATGAAAAATGCAAAATCTTCTGATGATATTGTTACTATTATAATGGAGTATGAAAACAGTTAAAAATAAAAATGTAACTACACCGGATTTATTGCCTGATGATACTGAAGAAGTAACCCTACGGCCAAAATTTTTAAAAGATTTTGTAGGTCAGGAAAAATTAAAAGAAAATTTATCCATATTTATTCAGGCAGCTAAAAAAAGAAAAGAAGCCCTGGATCATATTCTGCTTTTTGGCCCACCTGGTCTTGGTAAAACAACTCTGGCTTATATTATTGCAAATGAACTGAATGTTAATATTAAAAGCACATCAGCTCCAGCTATTGAAAAAGCCGGGGATATGGCTGCTGTTTTGACTAATTTATCTGCTTATGATGTGTTGTTTATTGATGAAATTCACAGGCTGCATCCATCTATAGAAGAGATTCTTTATCCAGCTATTGAAGATTATAAAATTGACATTATGATAGGTCAGGGTCCTTCTGCCCGCAGTGTTAAGCTTAATTTACAGCCATTTACATTAATAGGAGCTACAACAAGGGCTGGTTTGATTACAGCACCTCTTCGCAGCCGGTTTGGTATTGTACACAGGATTAATTTTTATGACCATAAAGAATTGGAGCAGATTGTAAAAAGGACATCAAAAATATTAAAAAGTGAGATTGACTCACAAAGCATCATTGAAATATCAAAGCGAAGCAGGGGTACCCCCAGGATTGTTAACAGACTTGTAAGAAGAATAAGAGACTGGGCACAGGTAAAAGGGGAAGGAGTTATTAATATTGATATTACAAATCATGCACTGGGAAAACTGGATGTTGATGATTTGGGATTGGATGATATGGATAGAAAATTATTAACAACTGTTATAAAGAAGTTTGATGGAGGTCCTGTGGGATTAGATACTATTGCAGTTTCCTTAGGTGAAGATAGTGGTACCATTGAAGATGTTTACGAGCCTTTTTTAATTCAGGCTGGATTTATACAAAGGACATCAAGAGGAAGGGTTGCAACCAGAATGGCTTATGAGCATCTTAATGTTGATTTTGTAAAAGGAAATCAATTGGAATTGTTGTAGGTGTAGGTGCCAGGTCTTCACTTTATCACTTTTGTATATATACAAAAGTGATAAAGTGAAGACCTGGCACCTATTCTATTCAACAGTAACGCTCTTGGCGAGGTTGCGGGGCTGGTCAACGTCACAACCACGTTTAACAGCAATATAATAAGCTAATAACTGCAATGGAATAACATTTAACAGGGGAGACAGGATTTCAATGGTTTGTGGTAAATATATAACTTCATCAGAGTATTTATTTATTTCCTTATCTCCTTCAGTTGCCAGGGAAATAATAATTCCTTTTCTTGCTTTTACTTCCTGAATATTACTTATCATCTTTGGATATATATCACTCTTTGTAGCAATGCAGATAACAGGTACTTTTTCATCTATAAGAGCTATAGGGCCGTGTTTAAATTCTCCTGCCTGATAGCCTGTAGAATGAATATAGGAAATTTCCTTTAATTTTAAAGCACCTTCAAAAGCAGTTGGAAAATTATAGCTTCTGCCTAAAAAAATAAAATTTTTTGCATGAGCATAATTTTCTGATAATTTTTTAATTTCATCTTTTTTATTAAGAATAGCTTCCATTTTTTTGGGAATTTTTTTAAGTTCAGTTAAATAATTATGAAATTTTTTTTCATCAAGTGTCCATTTTATTCTTCCAAGGTAGATAGCAAAAAGTAAAAGCGATACGATTTGACTGATATAAGCTTTTGTAGATGCCACTCCGATTTCCGGTCCAGCCATTATATCTATTACAGCATCTGATTCCCTTGCAATTGTTGATTCGGTATTGTTACAGATACTTAAGACTTTAATGAATTTACTTTTAGCTTCTCTTATTCCTGCAAGAGTATCTGCTGTTTCTCCTGATTGGGATATGGCAATAAGCAGTGTATCTCCTTCAATAACAGGGTTTCTATACCGGAATTCAGAAGAAATATCTACTTCTGTATGAACACGGGCAAATTCTTCAATAAAAAATTTACCAATAAGTCCGGCATGCCAGGAAGTTCCTGCTGCCTGAATAATGATACGGGATACTTTAGCTAAATATTCATTTCCCAGATTTAAATGTGAAAAAATAATTTTATCTTCTTTTAAACGATTTTCAATAATTTTTTTAACAACTTCAGGCTGTTCAAAAATTTCTTTTAACATGTAATGATCATAACCGGATTTATCTATATCTTTGTCCTTAATTACAATATGTTTTTTATCTTTTTGAATCTCTTTGCCTTTGGAGTTAAGAAATTTTATATTGTTTTTTGTTATAACTGCAATATCACCTTCATCCATATAATAAACAGTTTTGGTAAGATTAAATAAGGCGGGAATGTCAGATGCAAGAAAATTTTCATTATTTCCATTTCCTATTATAAGAGGACTGCCATAACGGACAGCTATAATTTTATCAGGATGATATTCACTGATGATTGCCATGGCATAACTTCCTTCCAGTTGGTCAATTACTTTCAGAACTGTTGATTCAAAATCTCCATCATAATATTTATCCAGAAGATGAGGAATAACTTCTGTGTCTGTTTCTGAGTTAAATACATAACCTGATTTTAATAATTTTTCTTTAAGATTATTATAATTTTCAATTATTCCATTGTGGACAACTGCAAACTTTTTTTTATTATCACAGTGAGGATGTGCATTATCAACAGTTGGTTCTCCATGTGTAGCCCATCTTGTATGCCCGATTCCCATATTGGCTGTAACAGGAAACTCCCGTAAGTATTCATTTAAAATTTTTAATTTTCCTGCTTTTTTACGAATTTCCAATTCTTTGTTTTCAATAACAGCAATACCGGCACTATCATAGCCTCTATATTCCAGCCGTTCCAATCCAACAAGTAATACAGAATCAGCTGCTTTTTCTCCAATATATCCTACAATTCCACACATAATGTTCCTTATTTATACGCTGGTTCGGGTTTCTTAGGCCCGAACCTCTCTTTTTGTTTTTAGGTTTACTTTGCTATTTTTTATACAAAATATTTTTTTAAGTCTTTATAAACTTTATTTAATACATGTCTGGTTTTAGCTTCTATGATCAAGCGGATAATAGGTTCTGTATTTGACATGCGAATATGAAACCAGAAATCAGGATAATCTATTTTTAATCCATCCTGTTCGTTTTTTTCCCTGGAATAATACTCCTTTTTTATACTTTTTAAAATTTTGTTTATGTTAACATTAGCTATGTTGAATTTAGTTTTAAACATTACATAAGAAGGGATTTTTTTCAGTAAGGTTGATATTTTTTCTCCTGAATAAGCCATGTAATCAAGGATTAACCCTATGCCGGCTAAAGAATCACGGCCATAATTAACAAGAGGGAAGATAACTCCTCCATTTCCTTCCCCGGCAATAACACTTCTGGTTTTAATACATTTTTCCACTACATTTATTTCACCTACTGCTGTTCTGTAAACTTTAGCTTTAAACATTTTTGCAATATCATCAATCATCCTGCTTGTTGAAAGATTAACAACAACAGATTTATTAAATTTTTTAAGCCTGGGAATTTTATTATAAACAGAAAAAATGTAATAAACAGCAAGTGCTGTGGTATGCTCTTCACTTAAAAAATCGCCTTTTTCATCAAAAACAGCAAGCCTGTCTGCATCACTGTCCTGTGCAAACCCGACAGATGTTTTATTTTTTTTCATGAATATAATCATTTCTTTTAAATTTTTTGAGTTTGGTTCAGGTTTATGCGGAAAATAACCATCAGGTGTTATGTATAAACCTTTAACAGTACATCCCAGTCTCTTCATAAGTTCAGGAGTTATAAAAGAGCCTGAAGCATTGCAGCTATCCAGGGCTACTTTGAATTTGTTTTTTATTATTTTATTTTTAAAATTAAGGCTTTTTAATACAGCTTCTATATGTTTATGAGTTAATGACTCATTTTTTACAGCCTTTTTGAATTTATTCCATTTCACATATTGAAAAGTGTTTTTAGAAAAAATGTTTTTAATTAATTCTCCTTCTTTTTTATTTAAGAGGATACCGCCTTTTTTATATAGTTTTAAAGCATTCCATTCAATGGAATTGTGACTGGCAGATATAACAATACCACCATCTGCCTGTAATGCTTTTACAATATATTGAACAGTAGGAGTCGGTGCTATACCTATATCAATGATTTCACAGCCTGTTCCAAGAAGACCTGAAATTACAGCTTGTTTCATCATATCACCTGTTATCCGTGTATCAGAGCCAATAATAACCTTTTTTTTACCTTTTATAAAGCTTCCAAAAGCAAGAGCAAATCGAACAGCAATATCAGGAGTTAAATTATGTCCAATAATTCCTCGAATACCGGAAACACTTACAATCAGGGAACTCATATTAGTCTCCATTTAATTGTTCGCTGGTTCGGGTTTCATAACCCGAACCATAAACAAAGGTTCGGGTTATGAAACCCGAACCAGCAAT
>CBDVEP010000056.1:0-17788 GCA_965373035.1 uncultured bacterium | reverse complement strand
GGGATAAAAATTTAGAACCAAAAGAATCCGGAGCCCATTTATCAATATCAAAAGTAACAATAATATTAAGAAACATTATAATATAGATCAAAATAAAAACAACCATAACAAGCCGATTCTTTTTATCATCTAATAAAATAAATTTTTTATTCTTATATATAAAATCATCTTTTAATAATAAAAAGGATCTATATAATGCTATTCCAATAAATAAACCAATAAAAATGAAATAAGATTGTCGGGGAACCCATCTTAAACTGTTTTCAATATTAACTATATTAAATAATCCTACAAAATTAAAACTTGACAAAATTATCATTATAAAAGAGTATAAAGTAAAAATGCAAAACATTAAACTCATCTTATTTTTAATTTTTATCTTTGTATAAAAGTCAAAACAGATAACTACATATACTAATGAAATTAAAAAAATTAAAATTTGTGGGTTAAATCCTGATTTCAAAAACTTATTTCCATATAATAATATTAATAAGTAATATACAGAAAAAAGCAATAAATATGTTTTAGATATTGACAACTTCATATATAGTTAATATTTTTTATCAGAAGTGTTCATTTTTAATACTTTACTATATATTTTCTCTAAACGATGAACTTGCTTTATTATGCTATAATTTTTTTCAATATGTTCTCTACCATTCTGTCCCATCTTTTTCCAAAGATTAGTATTAATTGCTAAAAATTTTATTTTATCTGATAAGGCTTTTATATCTCTTTCTGGAACTAAATATCCACTTTCTTTATTAATAACAACCTCAGGTATATCACAATGTGTTGTTGATATAATAGGCATACCAGAAGCAGAGGCTTCAATAATAGAAACAGGAACACCTCCCTCAGTATCACCATCAGTTGAACAAACACTTGGAGAAAGAAAAATATGATGTTTATATAACTCTTTTAAAAAAATAGAATGCGGCTGATATCCCATCATTTTTGTGCAACTATTTAAACCATATTTATTGATTATAGACAAAATTTTTTTCTTTTCTTTTATTGATCTCTGATTTCTCTCAGCATCTCCAATAATAGTTAAATATAAATTTTTATATTTCTTTTTAACTTCTCCAAATGCGGCAATAGCATATGATATCCCTTTTTTTTCTCGAAAACTTCCGGAAATCAAAACATAAATTTTTTTATCTTCTCTAGGTACTCGTAAAACAAATTTAATTTGTTTAAGTGCTATTCCTAAATGTTGTACAATAACTTTCTTCTCTGGACAACCTAATTCTATTAAACATTTCTTCATATAATGTCCTTCTACAAGAAAACAATCACCATTTTGAAATAATCTTTGATATTTTATTTTCCATTTATTATCTTGGTAAGGGAGCATGCTTAAATCGTAACCATAAAAAGTAGTAATTAAAGGTAATTTTAATATTTTTGCAAACTTTAAAAAGCTATATCCCGAAGGTCCAAAATGGGCATGAATTAAATCAGGTTTATCTTTTTTTAATAAAAACATAAAGTATGGATAAAAGTATGGATAAAAATGAAATAATTTATTACAACTTCTATTAAAAAATGTAATTAAATCTCCTAATTTATTTTTAAATATTCCAAGTGACCTAATTTTATTAACCGGATATAGATTTAAATTTTCAGTATAAATAGAATAAACAATAGGTTGATATCTTTTTAGATTGCTTATCTGGTCATATATCCAGTTTTCTGTAATTTCTAAATAAGATCCAGCTTTATAATGAATAACAGTTTTCATAATAATTATTCTTTAGTATTTAAGTATTTATCTTGAAAAAAATATTTAAATTTTGAAAATCCAAATCGTTCAGGAAGCAAATCAATTAATTCAATGAATAATACTCTTTGAAAAAACCATGAAAGTAAAATATAAATAAATAATCCAATACTGCATATTATAAATAACTGGATAATAGATGAAGATAGAGGTTTTATAAAAAATGAAAATATTGTAATGATTGCACCCATAATAATAGATAGAAGGATTGGAATACTTAAAGCCTGAATATATTCTGATAAACACTCACCTATAAGTTTACGAATACGCAGCCAATAACTTACGAAAAATAAAATAATGTGTAAGCAAACTAAAGCTACAGCAATATAAATCATTTCGCCCCCTAAACTACTAAAATATACTACAATAGGAACAACAATAAACATAGCTGCATTCCAATAAAAAGACCAATTAGCTTTACCTTTAGCTATTATAAGGCTACTACTAGCATTGCCAATGGATCGTATAAGTGCATAAAAAGCAAGGATCTGTACTAATGGGACAACTGGGACCCATTTTTTCCCTATCAAAAGTGGGACAACTAAAGGAGCAGTAACAGCCAACCCAATTAGTATTGGTGCATTAACAGTCATAAGAAATTTATTCATCTTAAAAAATCCTTTTTTTAAACGATTAATATCATCTTGCACTTTTGAAAATACTGGAAAGGCGACATTAGTTAAAATGGGATTTAATTTTTGAATAGGTTGTAATACTAAACGAACAGCAATATTATAATACCCTAAGGATTCCATTCCCATTAAATTACCAATAAGTAATTGATCTACTTTAGAATTAAAGGAATTTATTACTGTAGATCCTATTCTATATAAACCAAAACTTAAATATCCTTTAGTTTCAGACCATTTAAAATAAAATTTTGGCCACCATTTTTGCTTTATACCATAAATAATAAATAATCCTGTAGAAAATGAAGTATAACTTAAATCTCCCCATATTAATGACCATACTCCATATCCGCTCCATCCACAACTAACCGCAACGATTGTACCTATAAACATAGAGGAAACATTAATTTTACTAATAATATCAAAACGTAAAATTTTACGAAGTAGTGTTTGAAACTGAACTCCAAATGCTGAAATTACTAAAGAAAGAGCACCTACTGGTAGAAGAGAATTAATTTCTTGGGTCTTAAAACATTTAGAAATAATAGGAGTACATAAATATATTATTCCATATAATATTAATCCAACAAGGACATTAATCCAATATAAAGTGGAAAGTTTTCTTATATTAATATTTTTTCGCTGAATAACTGCAGATGATAACCCTGTTTCTGAAAAAACTCGTGCAAATCCTATTATTACCATAACTATAGCAATAAGTCCATAGACATTTGGGCCAAGGATACGAGCAAGTATAGCTAACTGTACAAATTGAAGTACAGTAATACTTACCATATTTATTGTAGTCCAACGAACACCGCTTAAAGCTTGTTGTTTTAAAGTTGCCATAAGTTATATATTTGCCTGATTTCTCATCTCCTTTTCTAATACAGCCTTTTAATTAAACTTAAAAATTTATTTTACTATTTATTAAATTTATTTTTAACAGCTTTTTTCTATATTTAACAGCTTTTTTAAAAAAATTATTATGTTTTGTGAAATCTTTATTATTCTTAATTTTTTCAAATATCCATCTAAAATAAGTATCAAAAAAAGGATTATGAATTACATTAAATTTCAGATTTGGATAATTGAAATATAATGCCATTGATAAAGAATGTTTGCCATCAGCAACCATGTAAATGTCATCATAAACATTGAAAACTTTAACTAAAAAAAATTTACCATCTTTCATTGCTCTTAATTTCTTTTGGTAAGTTTCATTTATCAATTTAGTCGATATATTCATTTTTTTAAGAAAATCTAATGTCCCCTTTTTACGTCTTTTAATATAATCACAATTTTTTAATGAAAAATTTTTATCTAAATATTTCATTAATTCATAATGTGATAACTTATCAATTTTTAAACCTATTAAGGTATATTTGTCTTTAAGAAAGTCAGGGGGAGAGATAATTTGATTCAAATTTAGGTCTGTCACACTTTTAATAACAATTTCATTAAACCAATCTGAATTTGCTATTTGGTTTATTGGCTTAATCCCTACTTTAGTATTAATTATTCTTGTGCATGAGAAATATTTATATAATTTATCTACAAACAATGAAATCATTTATTAATAGTATTACAAATTAAAATTATTTATACCATCCACTTTTTACTTTTTTACAGGGCATTCCTGTATATATAGAATTTGCTTCTAATTTTCCTTTAATTACAGAGCCAGCTCCAATTACTACATTATCATTAATAACTGTTCCTGGTAAAATTGTACAATTTGCCCCAATAAAAATATTATTTTTAATAACAATATTCTTTATAATTTTTTCATTAGTAATTTTCTTCCCATATTTATAGTGATTTGAGTAGGCAAATATTTTAGTACCTGGTCCAATAGCAACATCATCACCTATAATTACATTTCCATAACATACATTAACATAACAAAAAGCACCTAAGTGTGAATTATTGCCAATAATAAATTTACCATAATTATTTAAAATATAGCAGGAATGATAAAGGCAGTTCTTATGTCCAGATATAAAATTTTTCTTATTTTTTATAATAACATTTGTATCAATCCAACATTCAGTTTGATATAGTTTTTTTCTTAAAAAGGATGCAATTTTGCAATCATTATTTCTAATGGCTCCCCAAAAAAACTGCCAAAAAAAGTTTAGGCTTTCATATAAAAAATATAAAATATATTTCATATCTATTCAATTATACACGGAAAATTTATACATTGTTTAACTGCTTTATCTGCATTTGGACAGCCTTTTACTGAAAAAGATGCTGGATGAATATTACTCTTAAACCAAACACCTAAGGAAACACCTAATTTTCTATAAGCCCATAATGTATTTTTCTTTTTTTCTGGTTCTACTATAACAGGATAACGTAAATAAATTGGAATAGAGTCTGGAATAATAACAGGCTTTTTATAGCCATGATCATCACACCATTTATCCCATCTTTTGGAAGCCTGTCTGCGTTTCTGATTATACTTATCAATTTTTTTTAGCTGATTTAAGCCAATTGCAGCAATTGCGGAAGGCATTTTACTTCCATAATAAGAAGGTTTGATTCCTTTTTCTTCTTCTTTTGTTGTAGAGATTATAATCTTATTTACATATTTAATGTTAATTAAATCTTTTTTCCACCAGCGTTGCGGATCTTTGTATGAATGATAGTTGATAATTACACTGTGAAGTTGTTTATCAATCAAATCCTTATCCGGATAACTGGCATGATCACAATAATCTTTAAGTCGTTCTGCCAATAAATTATTATTAACTGTAGCTACTCCACCTTGAATTGTTGTAAATACCTTGGATTGTTCGGAACTATAAATCGCTACATCACCTAAATTCCCTACTTTCTGATTTTTAAACTCTGCACCAGCACTTTGTGCACAGTCTTCAATTACATATAGTTTATGTTTTTTAGCAATTTGAATAATTTTTTCATAATCACGACAAACTAATCCATAAAGATGATGCAGCAAGATTGCTTTTGTTTTTGAAGTAATTTTTTCTTCAATAAGAGATGCATCCAAACCATAGGTGTCAAGCTCAATGTCACTATAAACAGGTTTAATTTTTACGAATCGAAAGGCATTAGGAACCACAACACATGTATATCCAGGAAGGATCACTTCATCATCAGCTTTTAAATTTAATGCATAAATACAGGCACTTAAAGCCACTCTTCCACCCATAAATGCAAATGCATATTTAGAGCCATTCCATTGTGCGAATGCCTTTTCATATTCTTTTACAATATTAGGTTCAAACCATTTTTTTCTTTCATCAAGTTGTTTTTTAGCTATGTACAGATCATCTATATCTAGTGTAACTGAAACTAATGATGGAGTTATTATTGGATATCCTAAAATTAAATTTATTAAATTTTTAATTTGATGATATGCAAGCTTCAATAGTTCTTTACCTATCAAAAATAAATTAATTTTAAAATACTTTCTAATAAAGAATAATTTTTTCATTTTTTTAATAAATTTCTAATAATTTCCACACATTTTGTTTCTGCTTTTATTATAGGACAGTGTAAAATTTCTGGTCCAAATCTATTTTTAAATGTTTTCACTCCTTCATGTCCCCCACTGGGATTAAAATCAAACCATGTAAATTTTTCCTCACAGCCTTTTTTTATAATTTCATACATTAAAAAGTTTACAGGGCAGAGATTAAAATATTTCTCTAAAGTAGAGCTATGCCAGGCTACTATATGTTTTTTTGCATAAAAGCAGAGTACTCCACATATAATTTTATCCTGATAAATAGACAGCCAAAGTTTAACATTAGACGAATTCCTTTGAAATATTTCCTTAAAAATTCCCCATTTATATCTGCTAGAGGCTTTTCTACCCCATCTTCGTAAGGAGTCTTTATATACTTCATAATAGGAATGCCATTCATCTAATATAGAGGCAATATGAACTGATACACCTGCCTTGCCTGCTTTTCGTGCTGAATAACGGTTTCTTTTTGTTCCTTTTCTATAGACTTCTTCAAAACCACATGTTAAATTAAGAGTATGAGTCTCATCATCTTCTGAAATTTTTAAATTGGTTTGAGATACAAGCTTATCATAAGGATTTAACCGCCATGATAAATTATTAAAATTTTTTATTAAATAGTCTGTAAGTATTTCTGCATGTCTAATGTCAAGTGTATCAACTGAAAGCCAGCCTCCATAATTGCCGGCAGGGGAAGAAATAAAATTTTTAATAAGTCCTTTGAATTTTTTCTCATATGAAAGTGGGAGAAGGGCTTTTTTATCATCTGAAAAAGTTATCAGTATAGGACTCGGATGCATTTTGCCTTTAGTATATACATTCCATATTTCAGCCCATTCGCGGGAATGAAAATAAGTAGAATAATCACACTCTTGCCAAATTTCATCCCATTCTTCATTAGTAGCTTTGTGAATATCTGTAATTAATATGCTCATATATTTATTTCTTATTTTTTTCAGACTTTTCTATAGACTTTTCTATAATTTTTTTACTATTTACAATTGATGAATACCAATTTAAATTTTTAGGACCTTTATGATGTCCTTCTATTACACTATTTGGTAATATAATAATATTAGAACCTAATTTGGTTCCATATAAAATAATAGCATTAATATTTAAAACTGTATTTTCTCCAATAGTAACAGGGGCACAAATGGTTTTATGGATATTACTAAGTTTACTATCTCCAAAATTTCTATGTGTTAATATTTTTGAAAACATAGCTATTGCAACCCTGTCTTTGATAGTTACCTTTTCTGAAAGGTCAATAAATACATGCTTGCCAATATGAACTTTATTTCCAATAGTAAGGTTTTTAAATGAGCCACGGGACTCATGTATGGTAAGCCATCTTTGAACTCTAGTACCTTTTCCCATAGTTGCACCACCAATTTTAAGTACTATCACTGGGAATAAGCTATTATAAAGCACACAAGATAATGAGTCATTCCCTACCAGACATTTATATAAAACTATTTTTAGTCTATAATATACTGGAAAAATAAATTTAAAAATAATTATTTTTACTACTTTAACAAACATAATATAAAATTCTTCCTTAATTTAGCAGCTTCTATCTTTTAATGTGCAATGGACTGCTTCAATTACATCCTTTACATCTTCATCAGTTAATTTTGCCGAAAGCGGTAAAGAAATAGTTCTATCTGAAATCCATTCTGCATTAGGAAAATCACCTTTCTTGTATCCAAAATTTTTCTGATAATAAGGATGTAAGTGCAAGGCAATATAATGAACTCCCACTCCAATATTTTGTTTTGTCATTTCTCCTGAAAAATGATCACGTGTAATTTCTAGATTATCAACATCAAGTAATATTGTATATAGATGATATGAATGTTTTATATTTGATTCAACTAAAGCTGGAGTGAATATTGGTAAGTCTTTAAATTCTTCATTATACCTGTTCCATATTTCTTCCCGTTGTTTCCAATATTTTTCTACTCTTGGTAATTGGTGAATACCCATGGCTCCCTGAATATCCATCATATTATATTTAAATCCTGCATAAACTACCTGATAATGTTTATATCCTTCATCACTAAATCGTTTCCATGCATCTTTACTCATCCCATGTAATCCCATAATTTTAATCTGGTTAGAATAATCTTCATTATTAGTAATAGCCATTCCGCCTTCACCTGTTACAATATTCTTTGTTACATAAAAGCTAAAGCATCCTAAATCCCCAAATGTTCCTATTTTTTTGCCAAAATATTCAGATTCAATTGCATGTGCAGCATCTTCTATTACTTTTATATCATTTTTTTTTGCAATATCCATTATAGCATCCATATTACATGGTCTTCCTGCAAAATGTACCGGGATTATAGCTTTTGTCTTTGAATTAATTTTTCTTTTAATATCATCAGGATCTATATTCATTGTATCTTTTTCACAATCTACCAGAACAGGCTTTGCTCCTGCATGTATCACAGCATTAGCAGTAGCAGTAAATGTCATGGTAGGCACTATTACTTCATCTCCCGGCTTTATTCCTATAGATAACATTGATAAATGCAATGCAGCAGTACAGGAGTTTAGTGCCATTGCATATTTTACTCCTTTATATTCTTTAAACATATTTTCAAATTGATGGACTTTTGGACCTGTTCCTATCCATCCGGATTTCATAGAAGCAGATACTTCATCTATCTCATCCTGCTCAATTAAAGGGGACCCATAAATTAAAAGATCTTTTCTCATTTTTTATCTCTCCCTGTAGTATTTTATTTTTTTATTAATGATGTATTTCTCCTATAAAACCTTATTAAAGTTTAATAAAACAAGACCATTTTTAATGTGTAAATATAATACATATAAGGATAATTGATCTATCGGCGAACCAGATTCGAACAATTGCTCTAATAAAAATATAGACAATATATATTTAGCGTAATTTATACTGTATAATTTAAATGTCCACATTTTCTTATTTTAAATAGCTCAGGATTTAAATATATAATACATAAAATCATATTTATTTTTAGTATTACAAAAATATATTATTATCCCCTTTTATCAAGATAACCCTTGCTTTGCTCGGCAAAGGATTCAATTGGTTCGAGTTTTACCATAGGTTGCAAATGCCTTAAGGTACACTTCTGTTGGTCGGATAACTCAAGACCATATTATGGTTCGGGTTATGAAACCCGAACCAGCGAAAATTATGAAACCCTAACTACCGAATGGATTAAACGAATATTTACAATATACCATTACATATTATTTCACATAGAAGTAAATATAAAACTAAGTTGCGCGAAATGCCCTGTGCCATCTTCTAAAAAAGTAATGCTATAGTCAAATTTAATTCCTGCTTGTCCTACACCTAATCCAATAGCCATTTTGTCTGAATCTCTACCTAATATGTAATATCCATTTCTTAAATATAATAAATCTCTATAATTAAATTCTAATCCGGTAGAAATATAATGTTTGCTATATTTTGCAATATATGTATATGTGGTTCCTGTTTTAATTTTAATTTCAGAAATTTTCAAAAATTTATAAATAAGTCCGCCATAAAAAGATACTGGATAATCCGAACTTTTAATATCAAATTTTGCTTTTATTAAATTTATATCTTGTATTCCTATACCTAAATTCAAATTATTCTTTTCTTTTATATTAATCCCTTTCACATGTAAAGAGGTCATAACTGAGATGCCAGCGCCTATCCAATTTGCCTTATATTCACCAATATTCATATTTAAATATTTTACATTTATTCCTATATTTATATCATTTTTTATAATAGCATTTTTTAGAGTGCCTCCATAACCTATATTTACTAATATATCATTATTTTTTAAATTTCCTAAAAAATTACCATATTCATCATAATTTTCCACTTCTTTTAAAGAGCAATAGTTTATTGTTCCTCCTATTACATTTTTATTTCCTAAATTATGAGCATATCCTATTCTTATTATATTAAATGTATCATCCCATTTCATATAACCTATACTTAATATTTGTCCATCAATTTGCGAAATAGAAGCAGGGAAGATATCTATATTATTTATGTCTTTTTTTTCTACAAGCATAGATTCACCGCTTCCATATAATCTACTATTATAATGTGAAAAATCTAATAAAGTTGAAGCCTGTATATTTGTAACAAAACATAATAATATTATTATAATTATTTTTTTCATTTGTTTTTTATTTTATAATAAAGAATAATGCTTTTTTATCTTTAATTTTTAGTATATACCTGCCTGCTGGTAAAGATTGGAAATTTTCTGTTTTATATTCATACAATCCAGTACTAAAATCTGCTCCTGTTATGGTTTTTACTACATTTCCTCTTAAAGTACAAATTTTAATATCCACATTATTTTTTTGTTCTTTATATGCAAATATTACTTTATCTTTTTCATTTAAATTTATTACCGTAGGATAAACTGCTATATATCTTCCTGGTTCTATTAATACTATATATTCAGCTTCCTTAATTTCATTTATATTATTAAAATTATCTTTAGTATAATATTTTATTTTATATTTAGCTTCAGCAGGAAGGGTAATATCAATACTTCCATTACCTGTAAGAGATTGATATAATATATCATTACGATAAATTGTTGCTATTATTGTAACCAATGGATCTAATTGCTTTTTTGAAGCATCTTTATAAGCAGTAAGTTTTAAATTTAAGACTCCAAAATATTGACCTGGCGCCTTATTAAAAAAAGCTACCTGTCCTGTGTCACATGACAGAACTTTAAAACAATATAAATAATGATCACTGCTTCCAATATAAATTTCACCATTACTTCCTATTACAGGAGAAGAATCTATACTACCTCCTGTTTTAACTTTCCAATTAATTGTACCATCTGGGTTAAGACAATATAAATAAGAATCATGACTTCCAATATAAATTTTATTATCACTTCCTATTACAGGGGAAGATCTGATTATACCACCTAAAAATGTTTGCCAATTAATTGTACCATCCGGATTAAAACAATATAAATAATTATCATAACTCCCAATATAAATTCTCCCATCATTTCCTATTGCAGGACAAGAAATACTAATAATTCCTCCCGTTTTAACTTTCCGATTAGTATTACCATTTGTACTAAAACAATATAAGTAAGAATCCTTACTCCCAACATAGATATTCCCATCGTTTCCTATTGCAGGCGATGAATTAATACCATCTCCAGTTGGCCTATACCAGTTAGTTGAACCATCTGGATCAAAACAATATAAATAATTATCAAGACTCCCAATATAAATTCTACCATCATTTCCTATTGCAGGTATAGAAGCACCAATATCATTCGTGGTTGCTGATTTCCAATTAGTTGTACCATTTGTATTAAAGCAATATAAATAATGGTCATGACTTCCAACATAGATATTACCATTACTTCCTATAGAAGGAGAAGAACAAATAGCGCCTCCTGTTTTATATCTCCTATTAGTCTTACCATTTGTAAAAAAACAATATAAATAATTATCAAAGCTTCCTACATAAACTTTATTATTATTTCCTATTGCAGCAGAAGAATGAATAACATCTCCTGTTAATGACCGCCAGATATTTGAGCCATCTGAATTAAAACAATACATATACTTATCACAACTTCCAACATAAATTTTACCGTCGTTTCCTATGGAAGGAGATGCCCATACATTACTTCCTGTTTCAGCTTTCCAGTTAGTTATAACCTTTATTGCTTTCATAGGAATAGTAGGGGTTGGGCCATAAGCACTTACACCAGTATTTTTTATATTAATTCTAAACTTTGGAGATGGACTATCTGCTAATTGAGAATATAAAGCACTTTCAAGCACAATTAAAATTAATATAATTTTTATTAATTTTTTCATTTGTTTTTTAAAATAATGGAAGTATAATTAATCCTTCCCCGATTAAAATTAATTTGAATTAATAGTAATACATAATATATTAATGTCAACTTTTATTTTTTATGTGTTTATTTTTTATAGCCAAAAAAGGCGGTATATAAAATACCGCCCTACTATATTCTATAAAAAGAGGTGGTAACTCAGAAGCTGTGAAAAAATTAAACTTTAGTTCATCAAACCTGTATTTTTTGTTTGTAGGGGAGTATTAAACCCTCCCCTACATATTTTTTCACAGCTTCTCACCGATTACTTAGTTAAATGTAATTAATTTGACATAAAAAATATTTATATTATAATAAAAATCATAATGATTTTACTATAGGATAGGTACTTAGATGTTTTTAAGTAATAATAAAAATTAATTTCAACATCTTATTAAGATATCCTATCAGATATAAGGAAAAATAATGAGTTTAAAAAAAGAAATAAGTGCTGTTGATATTAAAAATAAAATAAAGAAATATATAACCCATAATTTTTTAATTGAAAACAGTTCTACTATCTTAAATGATGATGATTCTTTTTTAGAAAAGGGAATTATTGATTCTACAGGGGTTATTGAGCTTATAAGTTTTATTGAAAAAACATTTAAAATCAATGTGGAAGATGAAGAATTGTTGCCTGATAATCTGGATTCGCTTAATAAAATAGCTATCTTTATAAATAAAAAACAAAAAAAGTAAATATTATGACTATTAGTGATTTTCTTAAAAATAGTGTTAATCAGTATCCCCACAAGGATGCAGTAATTCATGGGGAAAAACATTTCACATATTCACAGCTTGATAGAGATTCTGATATATTTGCTGCATATTTAATCCAAAAAGGTATTAAGAAAGGGGATAGAGTTATACTTTTCCTGAATAACTGTTGTGAGTACCTGATTTCTTATTTTGGAATACTAAAAGCCGGAGCAGTTGTAGTTGCTTTAAACACCCAGCTTATCCCCCGGGAATTACTCTTACTGTTGAATGACTGTACTCCAAAGGTTATTGTTACAGATGACAAGTATTCACAAATAATTAAAGATACTTTAAAGGATTATGATAACCTGATTGAACTATTAATTATTAACAAGGCATTTTTAAATAAAAATAATAATTTAGATACCACAGATATTTTAGCATCTATACATTATACAAAAGATGACCTTGCAGCAATAATTTATACTTCAGGAACTACTGGTAAACCTAAAGGAGTTATGCTTTCACATAACAATCTTGCGGCTAATGCTGATTCTATAATTAAATATCTTTATTTAACTTCAAATGATAAGATAATGGTGGTTTTACCTTTTTATTATTCTTACGGGACATCATTATTAACTACTCATATTAAAACAGGTGGAACATTGGTTATAGATAATCGTTTTATGTATCCTAATGTTGTGCTGGATACTATGGTAAAAGAAAAAGTAACAGGCTTTGCCGGTGTACCTTCTCATTATGCCATCTTAATAAATAATTCAGCAATCCAGAAATATAAGCTTCCTGAATTAAGATATGTAACACAGGCAGGCGGTGCCATGGCACCCTCTTTAATTGAAAAATTCTTATTAATTTTACCTCATGTAAAATTTTATGTTATGTATGGTCAAACAGAAGCATCAGCCAGGCTCAGCTATTTAAACCCGGATTTTTTACAAAAAAAAATTGGGTCTATTGGCAAAGGTATTCCCGGAGTAAAGTTAACTGTTTTAAATGAAAAAGGAAAAACAGTAAAACCAGGAGAAATAGGTGAGATCACAGCAAAAGGAAAAAATATAATGATGGGATATTGGAATGATCCTGATGCAACATCATTGGTTATTAAGAAAAAAAAATTATTTACTAGGGATATGGCTAAAGTAGATAAGGATGGTTTTATTTATATTATTAGCCGTAGAAATGATATGATAAAAAGCGGTGCTAATCGTATCAGCCCATTTGAAATAGAAAATGTTGTACATAAACTATCCGGGGTAGCAGAGTGTGCTGCTGTAGGTATTCCGGATGAAATTTTAGGTGAAGCAATAAAACTTTTTGTTGTAGTAGATGGGTTAAAAATAACTGAAAAGGATATTATGTCCTTTTGTAAAAAAAATTTATCTTTTTATAAATTACCTAAAGAAGTTAAAATAATATCTGAGCTGCCTAAAACCTCAACCGGTAAAATAAAAAGAGAAGAGTTAAAAGAGAGAATAATATAACTATGTGTGGTATTTGTGGAAATTTTAATCTTTTAAAAAACCATAAAATAAATATTGATATTTTAAAAAAAATGATCTTTCTTATGAAACATCGTGGGCCTGAGGAGTTTGGGATTTATCAAGACAAACAGATTGGATTGGGCCATGCACGTTTGAGTATTATTGATTTAAAAGGCGGAACCCAGCCCATACATAATGAAGATAAAACAGTATGGATAGTATATAATGGTGAAGTATATAATTTTCCAGAGTTAAAAGAGGGGCTTATTAAAAAAGGGCACCAATTTTACACCAGGACAGATACAGAAGTTATTGTTCATTTATATGAAGAAAAAGGCCCCGAGTTTTTAAATGATTTAAACGGACAATTTGCTTTTGCAATCTGGGATATAAAAAAAAGACAATTAATGTTAGCCAGGGATAGAATGGGAATAAGACCTCTCTTTTATTCCATAGTAGATGGCTCTTTAATATTTGCTTCAGAAATTAAATCCATTTTTATTGATAAACGTATTAAGAGGGAAATAGATCCTTATGGATTAGACCAGCTTTTCACATTTTGGGCAACATTACCCTCTAAAACTATTTTTAAAAATATCTTTGAATTACCACCGGCACATTATTTAATAGCTAAAAATGGGAATGTTTCAACAAAACAATACTGGGATTTACAATTCACGTTTAAAGAAGAAAAACCATTATTCCAGGAAGAATATTATGCTGAAAATTTATTGAGTTTAATTAAAGATGCAGTTAAATTACGATTAAGAGCTGATGTCCCTGTTGCATCCTATTTAAGCGGTGGTATAGATTCATCTTTTATAACTGCTTTAGTAAAAAAATATTTTAATAATGAGCTAAAGACTTTCTCAATAGGATTTGCTGACAAGAATTATAATGAAGGTCCTTTTCAGAAACAAATGGTAAACTTCCTGAAAACAGACCATAAAGAAATCATGTGTGATTATGCTGATATTGGAAAAATAATGCAGGATATTATCTGGCATGCTGAAAAACCTCTTATTCGAACAGCCCCTGCCCCATTATTTTTACTATCCAGGCTGGTGCAAAAAAATAACATTAAAGTTGTTTTAACTGGTGAAGGGGCAGATGAAATTCTTGCTGGATATGACATTTTCCGTGAAATGGAAATACGCCGGTTCTGGGCAAAATACCCGGATTCTAAATTCAGACATTTATTATTAAAAAAGCTGTATCATTATTTACCTAATTGGCCTCGTAAAGCCTCCGGCTTTTTAAAATCTTTTTATAAAGCTAATTTATTAGAAGAGGATAAAATATATTATTCCCATATTCCAAGATGGAATACCATGACACAGGTAAAATCATTTTTTTCTGCTTCATTAAATAACCAAGTTAAAAATCACAATGCTATTGATGATTTTGGAAATACTATACCGGAAAATTTTTCCTCATGGGATTATTTATCACAGGCTCAGTATATAGAAATAACAACATTACTTTCCGGAAATTTATTATCTTCTCAGGGTGACCGCATGATGATGGCTCACTCTGTAGAAGGAAGATTCCCTTATTTAGATCACAGGGTAATTGAGTTTTGTGCAAAAATACCGGCAAATTTAAGATTAAAAACTCTTAATGAAAAATATATTTTAAAAAAAATTGCTAAACCCTTTTTACCCCCTGCTATTTCAGGGAGAATAAAACAAGGGTACCGCGCACCTGATAGTTTAAGTTTTTTTAATGAAACAAAGCTTGATTATGTTGAAGACCTTTTATCAATAAAAAACATTAAAAAAACAGGTTATTTTAATCCAGTGGCTGTAAATAATTTAGTAAAAAGATGCAAAAATACTGATAATTCTCTAATTAGTATTAGACATAATATGGCGATAGTAGGTATTATTACTACACAGTTGCTTGACAACCTTTTTATAAAAAATTTTAATCCAAAAATTAATACAGATACAATGAATATAGTCTATAAAAATTAGCTATGAGGAGGATTGATATGAGGCGTTGTACAAGATGTATATTACCAGAAACATTTCCAAGAATTAAGTTTAATGATAAAGGTGTTTGTAATTATTGTCATGATTTTAAAGGGAAAAAGAAATTAGAAGAAGACAAAGCAATTTATTTTAATAAATTTAAAAAATTAATTAAACAGATAAAATCAAAACATGACTATGATTGTACTCTTTCTTATTCCGGGGGAAAGGATAGCACTTATACTCTTTATATTCTTAAAAAAATTTTTAACCTGCGGGTACTTACATTAACATTTGATAATGGTTTCTTACCAGAACAAACATTTAAAAATATTCGTAATATCTGTGAAAATCTTGAAGTTGATAATATGATTTTTAAACCAAATTTTGAAATTTTAAAAAAAATATTCCGGCATGCAGCAGATACTCCTATGTATTCACCAAAAACACTTGAACGGGCAAGTACTATCTGTACATCTTGTATTGGTTTAATAAAATTTATATTTTTAAAAATTGCTATAGAAAAAAAAATCCCAATGATGGCATGGGGATGGTCACCTGGACAGGCTCCTATTAGATCTTCTATTATGAAGATTAATCCTGTTCTTTTTAAAATAACACAGAATGCTTTAAAAACTCCTATGAAAAAAATTGTAGGTGAGAAGATTAATCCTTATTTTTTAAATGATAATCAGTTTAAGAATGAAAAAGACTTCCCATATAATGTAAGCCCACTTGCATTTATGGAATATAATGAATATAAAATTTTAAATAAACTTAAAGAATTAGAATGGTATGCACCCAGGGGTGTAGATAAGAATTCAACAAACTGCCTATTGAATTCATTTGCAAATAAAATTCATATTGAACAATATGGTTATCATCCTTATGCTTTTGAAATAGCTGAAATGGTTAGAGCAGGCATTATCTCCCGGGAAGATGGTTTAAAAAAAATTAACAGCCCTGGAAATATTAACACGATTAAGCTGGCAGAAAAAAAGTTGGGAATTATTTAATCTGGAGCAGTTGCTGGTTCGGGTTTCTCAGGCCCGAACCAGTGAAATAAGAAATGTAAAATTATGAAAATAATAGATTTTATTAAAATGATTGAGCGTCCGTTAATACTTTTTATCATTATAATCAGTATTTTTACTTTTATATCATATCTTGACCCAGCTTCATCGCATAATTATAAACTAAGACATATTATGTGGTGGAAACTGGATCTTTTACGGGAAGGCAATCTTGCTGTCTGGTTTTCAAGTATACTTTTCATGATATGCGGTCTTTCATTTACAATTATAGGCTGGAATAATAGTAAATTATTTATTTTTCCGATATTTTTTAAATATTTTTTCAGGTTTATGAGTATGGTCTGTTATGTCCTTTCTGCTGATGAAGTTGTCTGTATTCATCAATTTTTTGAAAAATATATTGGAAAAAACATTACACCACTTACTTCAATACCCATTCAGGCAATAATAGGATTACTTGTTATACCAATTGTTCTGTTTAGTATTATTATTAGTATTTATATATTTTATAAAATTTTTTTAAAAATTCCAAAATCAAAGAGTAAACAATATGCATGGGGGTTTCTATCTTTTGCATTAACTGGGACATTATATATTTTTCTATCAAATGCTGCAGAAGGATATTTAGATTATCATCATATTAGTCACCGTTTTATTTCATGCCTTGAAGAAGTGATAGAACTTCTTGTGCTTTTTTGTTTTATTAAGTGTAATATTATAATTGCAAAAAGTTATGAATAGGGGGGACGGTGCGTCACTTTGTAACAGT
>CBDVEP010000055.1:0-18400 GCA_965373035.1 uncultured bacterium | reverse complement strand
AGATGAAACTTATGAAAGTCTTATAGAAATGGAAAAAGCAACCCTAAAAGCAAAAGACCTGGCTAATAAATTACTTACTTTTTCTAAAGGCAGTGAACCAGTTAAAAAATCCATTTCAATTAAAAATTTAATAAAAGATATTACAAAATATAGCCTAAAAGATACTAATACCCAAAATCAGTTTAATATTGATGATAATCTTATGCCAGTTGAAATTAATGAAGATCAAATCACTCATGTTATAGAAAACATTATTATTAATGCCATCCAAACTATGCAAAATCGCGGGATTATAATTATTTCAGCTACAAATGTTGACATAGAAGAAGGCAATGACCTTCAGCTTGTAAATGGAAAATATATTAAAATATCTATAAAGGATCAGGGGAAAGGTATACATGAAAATCATATACCAAAAATATTTGATCCTTATTTTACAACTAAACAAGGACAATGCGGTCTGGGACTTGCTATCTCATATTCTATTATAAAAAAACATAAAGGGGAAATCACATTTGATACAAAATATGAAGAAGGTACAACTTTTAATATTTATTTGCCTGCTTCTACCAATGAAAAAATAATACCACAAAAAGCAGATAAAAAAGTTATTACTGGAGAGGGTGAAATATTAGTTATGGATGATGATGTAATGGTTCAGAAATCCGCAGGAAGAATACTTAAACGTCTTGGTTATCAGGTGACTTTTACTAAAGATGGAGCAGAAACAATTAAAGCATATAAAAAAGCAAAAAAAGATAATAAACCATTTGATGCTGTTATTATGGATCTAACCATACCAGGGGGTATGGGAGGTAAAGAAGCAATCAATGAATTGAAAAAGATTGATTCTGAAATTAAAGTAGTCATCTCCAGTGGTTATTCTAATGATCCTGCTGTTACTTCTCCTCGAAAATTTGGTTTTAAAGGTGTTATCCCCAAACCATATACTATCCAGGAAATGGGTAAAATATTACATAATATTTTACAATAATTGGGGACGGACCCCATAGCTATTCCCACGTCACCTTCTCATTCTCACGCACCATCGCAAATTACACCCTGAGGGATTGTAACAATAAAAGAGGTTCCTTTTCCTACTCTGCTTTTAACATTAATATCTCCGTTGTGTTTTTGGATTATAGTTTTAACAATAGATAACCCCAGTCCTGTACCAGAAATGGTATGAACCCTATCTTCAACTCTGAAAAATTTATCAAATATTTTCTCTAAATTTTCTATGGAAATACCAGGACCTTCATCCTTTATAGAAATTATAAAGCATTTATTATTTTTTTTAAATGAAACTTTTATTACTATACTTGTATTTTCTTTAGTAAATTTAATGGAATTATTCACAAGGTTTAATAATAACTGGAAAATTTTATCTTTATCCGCAATCATATCAGGAATAGATGCTGATACAATTTGTAAATTTAAACTTTTCTTTTTAAGAAGACTTTCAAACTCCTGTTTTACCTTTTCAATAATCACTATTAAATCAAACTCTGAAATCCGAAGTGCAAAGGAACTTGATTCTATTCTAGATAATGAAAGTAAATCTTCAATCAATCTGGTAAGTCTATCACTTTCACTGTCAATAATATTAAGAAATTTATTTTTCTGCTCTTTTGATAAATCTTTTCTTGCAAGGAGAGTTGCAGCAAACCCTTTTATTGATGATAAAGGTGTTCTAAGCTCATGGGAAACATTGGAGACAAATTGAGTTTTCATCTCATCTATCTGTTTCTGTTTAGTGATATCTCTTATGGTAAGAACCATGTTTAATCCTTTTCCTCTTTGAGTAATTAATGGAGCCAGATGTACCATTAAAATCTTCTTACTGTTGTCTTTCTTAATGAATACTTCAATTTCCTCTGATTGGAAATATTTCTTTTTTCTAATTAATTCAGAATAAAATATTTCTTTAAAATGTTTTTTTAAATGAGTATTCATCAACTGCTTTGAACTAACTCTAATGATTTTTCTAATAGAAGAATTAAAAAGTGTAATATTATAAGTTTCATCTATCACAACCACCCCATCACTTATGCTTTCAATAACCAGATGAAATTTGTCTCTTTCTTCAGCCATCTGGCTTGTTCTTTTTTTAAATTCCTCTTCTGCTTCTGACAACTGACTGATTAAAGCAATTTCACCACTAATATCCATACATGTAATAATAGAACCGATAAAATGCTGCTCCTTATTAAAAACAGGAGAGATGCTGATACTAACATCTGTTTTTTTATTTTCATCTATATTTACAAACAAATTCCGTTTTATGATTTTTAATTTCTTACTTATTACTTCTTTCTGAATATTATCTATATTGAAATTATTTACAAAAGATTGAAATTTTTTATGAAAAAATTCCTTTTGATTTTTTTTAAAGAGGTTTTCAGTTGATTTATTTACCTTAATAATCCTATCCTGTTCATCAAGTACAAAAAATGAAACATCCATGTTTTCAAAAAAAAATTCTGCAGAGAGATTTGATTTCATTATTAATAATTTACTTTAAAAAAGTCAAGAAAGAAGGAAACAACCTGCTAACCTCTTTTAATTTTATCTAATTTTCTTTGTAAAACCAATGCTAATTTAACTGGATTAAAAGGCTTTGTTATGTAATTATCAGCACCAGCTTTAAATGCCTGGTCAATATCATTAACCTGGGAGCGGGCTGTTAACATAAATATGGGAATACTTCTACTAACTGGATCAGCTTTCAATAATTTTACTGCATCAATTCCTGACATCCTTGGAAGCATCCAGTCCATTAAAATTAAATCAGGTTTTACCCTTTTTGCAATCTCAACTCCTTCCTTGCCATTACCTGCACAAATAACTTTAAATCCTTCAATTTCAAGATTAACCTTTACCATTTCAATAATATTGGGATCATCATCAACAATTAATACTTTCATAATCCCCCCTTTTGTTAATATAAAATAATAATCTGTAAGTTATTATTTCTTTTAAGCAATAAAGTAGGGGAGACTAAAAGTCTCCTCTACTTTCCCTACAGTTGTGATTATATAAAATATATAATGCTAATTAATAATGTCAAACTGTTTTTAATAATCCTAACAGTTCAGTTCGATTTATTAAATCAATAGGATATTTTAATGCATAGTTAATGGCATCTGATGTAAAATCAGCTAAAGAGATATAAACTCCCTTTTTGCATCCTGAGGAACGCAACTCTTTTAGAAATATTTCCAGGATACCCATACTGATTGAATCAAAAGAACGGTTAACATAAACCAGTACATTATAAGAATAAGCAGCCTTAATCTCAATAGTTAAAATCTTTGAAATGTTTTCAAAGGGGAATGTAATATCCGCTCTATCAAGCGATAATCTTTTTAAAATATTATCATAAATCTTTGTCAGCTTATTATTGTCTGCTTTTAAAATATCTTTGATAATGGCTTCATTATTAATATCACTGTACTGATTATATTTCCTAGTTATATCTTTATACTTTGGGTCTTTATAATATAATTTTTCCCATACAATCACAGCATCTTCAATCTGGTTTAACTTCTGATAGCATTCCCCGGAATAATAATAAACATCTTTTCTTATTGGATGTTCAGCAGGAAGCTCATCAATTAACATTTCATAAAACTTAATAGCATGTTTATAATTATCCTGCATTTGATAACACCTTGCTGTAAGAAGAAGTAATTTTAACCATTTATCACTTCCTTCTTTTTTTAATTCCATACCAGCATATTTTAATGCATTCTGATATCTTTTTCTGGCAAATTCAATCTGAGCAAGATAGTAATAAGGCAAATAAAATTTCTTATTCAGTTTAATACTTTCTTTTAAATTTCCCCCTGAGCGTTCATATAATTCCATATAATAATAAATCCTTCCCATTAAATAATAACTGTAATAATCCTGTGAGTTGGAGTTAACAGCCTTAAATAAAAATTTAAGTGCATTATTATTATCTCTCTGAAAAAAAAACAATCGTCCAATCCTTGCATAAGCAATGGAACAATTAGGCTCATACTGTGTTACAAGTAAATATTCATTTAAAGCAGAATTTGGTCTATTTAGTTTATAAAAAACATCAGCAAGCATCAAATGAAACTGGAATTTTTGTAATTCTTTAAAAGCAGACGGTATTTCTAATATCAATTTTAAACTATCCAAAGCTTTTTCATAATCTTTAAGATAATAATTTATTTTTGCATTATACCATAAGTGTAGATAATTATTTGTCTTTTTTTTCATTAACTTATTTAAAACGTTTTTTGCTTTTTGATAATTTTCTTCTTTAATTAATATGTTTACTTTTTCAATTTTCGTTTCACTAAATAATTTAAATATTACAAGTATTGCTAAAGCAGCTAAAAGTATAATTGCTCCTGTAATTACTATTATTATCATAACTTATAAAATTCCTTTGATTATATATTTATTAGTATCGGTAGCTGGATTAATTTTAAAAAGATATTTTCTTTATTTATTAAAATAAGCCTTGCTTCACAAGGCAAAGGGATCAAGGATTCAAAACCAATGTAGCCGAGACTTAAGTCTCGGCTACTATACTTTTTAAAAATCAATCACCTATACACTCAAATACTTCTTCAGCATAATAAGAGCTTCGCATGAAACGACCAGCACTTATATATTTAAATCCAATTTTCCTGCCATAGTCTTCAATCAATTTAAATTCCTCATCAGCATAATACTTTTTAACTGGAATATGCTGATGGGAAGGCTGGAAATATTGCCCTGCTGTTACTATATCTATATAATGTTTATATAAATAAATAAATAATTCCTTAATATTACTCATACTTTCCCCTAATCCAACCATAAACCCTGATTTGATTAATAATTCCGGATTTACACTTTTAAGGTAATGCAGAATATTTAATGAAATATTAAAATTCTGTCTCCCTGTAAAAGGATATAACGGTTTTATTGTCTCAATATTATGAGCAATAACATCAACATCAGAAAAAGCTAACTTAAAAAGACCGTCCCTGTTACCATTAAAATCCGGTATTAAAATTTCTACTTTAATATCAGGCACAGATTGTTTTAATCTGTCTATCAATTCCAAAAATACAGAACAGCCCCCATCAGCCAAATCATCCCGTGTAACAGAAGTAATCACCACATATTTTAATTTTAATTCCTTTACTATTTTTATAATACGCTTAGGTTCTTCCTTATCTAATTTATCTGGAGTTCCTTTCTTTACATTACAAAACCTGCAATTTCTTGTACATACATTACCCAGTATCATAAAAGTCAATTTTTTTTTAAAAAAACATTCACCAATATTAGGGCACCTTCCGCTGTGACAAATTGTATTTATATGATTTGATTTTAATAATCTATTAACAGCATTAAATTCTTTTGAATAATGAATCTTTTTTTTATAATTAGAAATCTCTCTCAAAATTTTCCCCATATTTTAACTGTTTATGATAGATATCTCTAATCTTGTTAAAAAACTCTTTATATTCCCTCGTCCTGTAATCAGGGTATGTCAATTCACATTCTATAAATGATTTTTTGTTACTGTTAAAAAATAATGTATTTTCCAGAAAAATTCCATGTCCTATGTAAATCCTATGACTGAAATCTTTTGTTGTGGCTAATGTTACATTAGAAAGAGTAACATAACCAGGGTCAAGGTTGATATCTCTTCCATTTTTACTGGTGTTTAATTTAATTTTCTCTTCTAATTGATTAGTCCTGATTTTAATATCAGCAATACTTTCTCTTTTAATTAAGTCCCTGAAACTGTAAAAATTTTTAAATAACTTTTTTCCCATTTCTTGTTCATAATAATCAGTCCAATTAAATGGAAACAACTCACTTTCACAGTCAATTTTACCCCATACTTCTTCAAGACAGGGTTTTATTTTTAAAATAATCTCTTTATTTATTCCAATACAGCCGATAAACAATTTGGCTTTTTCAGGAAATTGTATCGTTCCCATTACTTTTTATTTTTAAATTTTCCTAAAATCATTCTCCTTTCAAACATCAATTTCCTCTTATATTCTGGAGAATGCTTAATAATAAATTTAATACCTCTGCGGAGTTTTTGTACTCGTTTAAATTTTTTCGGATTTTTTCTTTTAAATCGATTTAAATGCGACGAACCTGCAGGTTCAGTAACCAGCAAAAAAATACGCGGTCTATTCCTTTTTAATCTATCCATTATCTTAAGTGTCTTAATCACTTTTTTAAATAGTTCCGGATTATTTCGTTTTAATCTTAATAATCCAAGTTTATGTTTCTCTCTCATCTTAAAAAATTCAGGATTTTCTTTTCTTTCCCTGTCTCTTAACTCATGGGCTTTTCTCAACCTTTCCCTCTGCTGTGGGGATAATTGAGCAAACTCTTTTTTCTCTGATTTTAATTTCCTACGACAATTAGCAGAACAGTAAATCTCTCCAGTTTTAACATCAATCATCCTGGCATTAATTTCTTTATGTCCTTCAGTCTGAACAATGGTACCGGAAATAATGGCATCAACATTCAATATCTTTCCTATTGACTGGTCATCAGATTCTGAAATCCCTTTCATACTTAATTCCTGTTCTTTTAAAATCTTATTTAGCTGCTTACGGGCAATTACTTTAATACCTTCCATTTGAGAAAGTTTTGTAATGATCTGTTCAGCTAAAATCTTTCCTTCTTCCAGTTCTTTACCATCAATATCTGAAAAATCAACAACAGCTACTGTTTTATTAGGGAGCTTGTTCACATTTTTTATAATTACATTCACAATAATAGTTGGAGTATCTTCCTCATTAGAAATTTCATTTTCTAATATTTTTTTATTTTCAGCAGTTGAAGCACAACTGAAAATAAATAAAAATAATAATACATTAAAAAATATTTTATTCATCTTAAAACCTCCTTAATGGTTTATTAGTTTATAAATTTTTCTCCTTTTTCTTCAATTTCTTCAATTGGCGGAAACAGGACATTATCTTTTTGAATCTTTGAACCTGCATTAAGACTCCCCCATTTTACTTCCTGTAAATAATCAATTTTATCAATCTCATTAATCTCATTAATTTTATCATTAATTCCTAATTGCTGAAAAATAGTATAAGCTGTATCAGGCATAAAAGGATAAATATATAATGCTATTAACTTTAATCCCTGCAGGAGATTATAAAGGATAACCTGTAATTCATCTTCTTTATTTTCTTTCTGCAGGGTCCATGGTTTAGTATCATCAATATATTTATTAAGACTGTTAATGTATTTCCAGATATTATCCAGAATCCGGCTGAACTCAAATTTATTATGATGCCTGTCAATTAGCTCTAATAATTCCTCACCCTGTTTTTGTACTTTAGTGTGGAGAGGATTTTTATGTAATTCATTATTAAATTCAGGCACCTGTCCATGGTTGTATTTTTCAACCATGTTAAGTGACCGGTTCAACAGATTTCCCAGGTCATGCGATAAATCTCCTGTGTATCTCTGTTTAAGTCTATTAATAGAAAAATCACTGTCTTTACCAAAAGGGATTTCTTTTAAAATAAAATATTTAATAGCATCAACAGAATATTTTTTTGATAATTCTATCGGGTCAATAACATTCTTTAATGTCTTACTTATTTTTTCCCCATTAATAGTAAAAAATCCATGAGCAAATACCTGCTTTGGCGGCTGCAGTCCAGCAGATATAAGCATGGCAGGCCACATAATAGTATGAAACCTGAAAATGTCCTTACCCACAAGGTGTATAACACAACCCCAATATTTGCTCATCTTTTCATCATCTTTATAATATCCAAGTGCAGTAATATAATTTATTAAAGCATCAAACCAGACATAAACAACCTGTGAATCATCAATAGGCAGTGGAATACCCCAGCCTTTTTTTACTCTTGAAATACTCACATCCTGAAGACCCTGTTTTATAAATCCTAGCATTTCATTTTTTCTAAACTCCGGAAGAGCAAAATCATTGTTTTTAAAAAGTTCTAGTAATTGTTTTTCATACTTTGACAACCTGAAAAAATAATTTTCTTCTTTAACCCATTCTGGTTTTGTTTTATGTACAGGGCATTTACCCTTTTCTAATTCAGATTCTGCCTGAAACTTCTCACACCCTACACAATACCAGCCTTCATAATGCTTTTTATAAATATCCCCGTTTTCATGGCATTTATTTAAAAACTTCTCCACACTGAGTCTGTGCTCTTTCATTGTAGTTCGTATAAAAAAATTAAAGCTGATATTTAATTTCCGCCATGTATGCTGCCACTTCTCTGCCATCATATCTGTGAATTTCTGAATATCCATACCACTATCACCGGCAGCCTGAACAGTTTTCTGGCTGTTCTCATCCGTACCGGTAACAAAAAAAACATCATCCCCTATAAGCCTGTGGTATCTTGCCAGAACATCCGCAGCAACAGTACAATAAAAATGTCCAATATGCGGAGTATCATTAATATAATAAATTGGTGTTGTAATATAAAATGGCTCTTTTTTATTTAAAGACACTTAAAACTCCCTATTTTTTAATATGCTCCAATCCTACTTCAATAACATGACCATCCTGAATTTCCAAATAAACTGTTTTTTTTATAATATTACAGCCTTTTACCATACAATTTATTTCACCTGAATTTGGAATACTATAACCAACATATTTTTCTTTATTAATATCCCTGACATTAATTCTGATTTGAGAATTCTCTTTTGGAAATACTTTTTTTATTTCTCTGTATGTCTCATACTCATAAGCCAGACAGCATAATAACTTTCCGCAATTACCTGAAATTTTTACAGCATTCAGGGAAAGGTTTTGGTCTTTAGCCATTTTTATAGACACAGAATCAAGCTTATTTAAAAAAGTACAGCAGCATTGTTCAAACCCGCAAATCCCCAGCCCTCCTGTCATTCTGGCTTCTTCACGCTGGGAGACTTGTCTAAGCTCAATTCTTATTTTAAATACAGAGGCAAGGTCTTTTACAAAATTTCTGAAATCAATACGATTTTCTGCGGAAAAATAAAACATTAATCTTTTTTCATCAAACATGTATCTAGCATTAAAAATTTTCATTGTTAATTTATGTTTTTTAACTTTATCTTTTGCAATTTTTAATGCATCAGCACTTCTCTTCTCCAACTTTTTCTTTTTTTCAAAATCATCCTGGTTGGCTAATCTGACCAGTTCAGCTAATTTTTTATTCCACAATTTTTTAGCTGCCTTCACTTCATAAGGAATTTTATATATTTTGCCGATATCATCACCAAACTCAGTTTTAATGATAAAAACATTGCCTATTTTTACATCAAAATCTTTTATATGACAAAGAACCGGAACACTTAAATTATCTAATTTCATACATACCACTTTCATAATAAATTTTTCCTTATTGATAAAACCAAATCTTATATAAGTAATTTCATTTCAACATTAGTATTTAATAAAAAATATTTACTTTTTAAAACTTTATTAATTATAATATTATAAGAATTTAATTTAATATTTTTAGTTTTAAAATTCAAGTAATATTTAAAAATATTGCTATGGTTCTCATTATAAACACTCATTAAATATGATTCATGCAGATATATCAATAATAAATCAAACATATAGTTAATGTATTGTAATTCCAGATTGTTGATTTTTTTACTGAATAAAAATAAAGCATCAATATTTATTTCTTTATTAGTAATACATTTAATAAAATCATCCAATAATTTAAAAATCTCCTCATACATTTCATCCTCAATAAGGATTTCTGCCTGTTTCATACTTCCATTAGCAAGCAAAGATATTTTAGCAGTTAAATCACTATCCAGATTATACTTATTTTGAATGATCCTTTTCAATGTCTCATATTTCAAACTTTCAAATTTAATTTTAATACATCTAGATAAAATGGTCGGCAGCATTGTATTAATATTATGAGAAATAAGAATAATATAATTATTAGGCAGAGGTTCTTCCAGAGTCTTTAAAAAAGCATTTTCAGATATATTGTTCATAGCTTCAGCACCATCAATAATATAAAACTTGTAATCCCCTTCAAAGGATTTATATTGCATCTGCTTAATCACTTGCTTAATCTGATCTTTTTTTATTTCTTTAGAATCTTTAACCTCTCCTGATTTTTTAATGATTTTTTCGGTTCTTATAATAAAAAGATCCGGGTAAATCTCCTCATCAATTCTCCTGCATATAGAACAATTATCCTTCCCTCTTGATTTTTCATTGGAATTTTTACAATTAAAATATTTAACAATTGATTTAGCCATTAAAAATTTTCCAACACCACGAGGGCCATAAAAAAGTAAAGAGTGTGGGAAATGATTGGTACAAATAAAATTAGTTAAAATAGTTTTAATTTTCTCATGATCAATTACTTCATCAAACATATATTTGATAATAATAAAATAGAATAATTAATCAAATAAAAATTCAAAAAATTGACTTTTATTTTAACTGTTATATTATAATTAGATGAAAGAAAAAAAATTAAAAAAATTCTATACTTATTCTGATTTAGCTGTTTTGAAAAAAATTGAAATTTTATTAAAAAATAATGACATTCAATTTATGATACGATCTTTTGAAGATTCAGCTTATGATGGACTATTCACACTTGCAAAAGGGAAAGGGGAAATAGTTTTATTTGAAAATGATTATAATAAAGCTATAGATATATTAAAAAAAGAAAAAATCCTATGTTAAATAAGATTATTTCATTAATAAGTCATAGATTTTTATTTTATATTAATATCCTGGAATTTGCTTTTTTATTTCTTATACTCTATCTTACTCTTCATTATATTAATAAACTTATAAAACTACCTCGTTTATTGATTTTTTTTATTACTATAGATTTATTTTTAATATTTCCCAAATTCACGATTAATACTTTAAAATTTATTATCAGATCAATCTTTTATTTACTAATACAGCTTATTTTATTAATAACTAAATTGTTTAAATTTTCCCGTCTGGAATTTATTATTATTATAAATGTAATATTAATATGTATATTATTATATAAATTCTGGAGGAAGAAAAAAAGCCACAGAGACACAGAGTCACAGAGAAATTAAAGAATTAAAGAATTAAAGAATTAAAGAATTAAAAAAGTTGCTGGTTCGGGTTATGAAACCCGAACCAGCGAATTTGGTTGCTGGTTCGAGTTTCATAACTCGAACCTATATTTACCCTAAATCTTCTTTTGATAATCAGGATTTTTTGCTTTTATATTATCTTCAACTTTACGCATCTCAACAACCAACTGTTCATATACTGCTTTTCCTTCTTTCCTTGACTTACTATTATCCTTATCAGACAATGCTTTTAAAATTTTAATCAGTTTCTCTATTTTTTTTGACATACCAAAAGCAGGATATTTTGCCTTCATATAATTATATAGAATGTCCATACTGTTTACATTAAACCTGGCTTCAATGCTTTTTAAATTCTTTTCACTTTCAATAAGCTCTTTTGCAGCTTCTTCAGGCGGCTTCAGATTACTCCTTTCATGTTTGCTGAATTCTAAAAGCACTTGTGCAGCTCTTTTGGCATATTTTTTAACATCTTCTTCCAAAGTACACCCCTATATAAAGATTTCATTTATATAGTACTATAACTATACACAATGTCAAATGTTTTTAAGAAAAAAATTGACTTTTAACCATAAAAAGTTATAATTTAATCTCAATTATGAAAGGATATAAAAATTATTATAAAAAGAAAAATAAAAAGCTGAGATATTTTCTACTTGTAGTTGTAATTGCTTTTATAGGATACTTAATTATTAAAAGCATACATACTCTTCCCTTTATTAATCTACAAAAGGAAAAATATATTTATATTGAAAAACAATTACAGGCGTATGATAGTCAAAATGACAAATTAAAAAAAAAAGTTATACTTAGTAAAATAAATAAAACTCTAAATAAATTAATACAAAACCAGGACTTAACTGAAGATGGGACTCTTTCATATCTTGCAGGCAGTATCAACTTTAGAAAAGGAATTGTGGAATTAAATAAAGACTTAAGGAATATGTATCTGGATAAAGCCATTTATTATTTCCGAAAGGCATTAGCTCTTTTAAATGAGAAAAAAAAGCAGGGAAGGCTCCATTATGAACTGGGAAAAAGCTACTTTCACAAAGGGGAATATTATTATTATGAAAGCCTGATGGAACTGCAGGAAGCAAAAAAACTTGGGTATGAAAATAAAAATACAGACAAAATCATTACTATAATTAAATTAAAAAAAGGTGATATTTCCGATATAAACTATTTAATCAATCATTTTAAAAGCAGCAAGCAGGGAGATGTTGAAAGTTTTTTTTATGATGCTTTGACTTATAAAAAAAATAAAGATTATAATAAAGCAAAAGAAAATTTTTTAAAGGTTGAAAAACATTTTTCTGAAAAAAAAGTTGAAAATGAAGAAGAAAAATATATTATTTTCAAGTCCCTTTACTGCCTTGGATGGTTATTTTATAATGAAAAAAGTTACAAACAAGCTGAGAAATATTATAAAAAATCTATTCAGCATGATGAAAACAATGCTGATATATATTACTGGCTTGGGAAAGTTTATGAAAAAACCAGAAATAAACGAATGGCAAAAAAAATGTATAAAAAAACTTTACAAATCAATCCTGATTATAAATATGCAAAATTAAAATTAAAAAAATTAAAGAGAGGTAGATAAAATGTTATTTCTTGATAAATTATATGGTTTGTTTTCCAATGATCTGGGAATTGACCTTGGGACAGCCAATACTTTAGTACATGTAAGAGGTGAAGGGATTGTACTAAGTGAACCTTCTGTAGTTGCTATCCAAAGCGGAACAAATAAAGTTTTAGCTGTAGGACAGGAAGCAAAAAAAATGCTTGGGAAAACACCAGGCGATATCAAAGCTATTCGACCGATGAGGGATGGAGTTATTGCTGATTTTGAAATTGTAGAAAAAATGATCCGTTATTTCATTGAAAAAGTCCATAACCGAAAGACATTTGTCAGACCAAGGGTTGTCATAGGTGTTCCAGGAAGCATTACAGAAGTTGAAAAACGTGCTGTCCGTGAATCCGTGGAACAGGCAGGTGCCCGTGAGATTTTTTTAATAGAAGAAACATTAGCATCCGCCATAGGAACTAATATACCTATACAGGAACCATCAGGAAGTATGATTATAGATATTGGCGGCGGGACCACTGAAATTGCAATTATATCTCTTGGTGGAATAGTAACCAGTAAATCTATCAGGGTTGCCGGAGATGAATTTGATGAAGCATTAATTAATTATTTACGTAAAAAACATAACCTTGTAATTGGCGAAACATCAGCAGAAGAAATTAAAATAAAAATAGGGAATGTTTATCCAACAAAATATGATAAAAAAATAAAAATGAATGTACGCGGAAGAGATGCTGTTACAGGTCTGCCGCGAACAATCATGTTTGATGCTATTGAAGCAAGAAAAGCATTTCAGGAACCTGTGAATGACATAGTTGAAGCTATTAAATCTACTCTGGATAATACACCACCTGAATTAACAGCAGATATATGTGATAAAGGGATAGTACTTTCCGGTGGTGGTTCTTTATTAAAAGGGCTGGATATTCACCTTTCTAAAATCACTAATGTTCCGGTTATTTTAGCAGAAAATCCCCTCATCTCTGTTGCACTTGGAACTGGCAAATTTCTTGATGAGATTAAATTTATAAATCAAAAGATTTATAAATCCGAAATCAGATAATTAAATGTTAAATATTTTTTTTTATCATAATAGAAAATATCTGATACTTGGTTTATATTTATTAATCTCAATTTCTTTTATGATTTCAAAAAGTGATAAAGTCAATTTAAATATAAAATCTTACATTAATACATTTATATCACCTCTTCAAATTGTTATTAATTCTTTAACAAAAACTGTGGATGATTTCTGGATATCCATTGCAGAATTAAACTACCTTAAAAAAGAGTTAACTATCACTAAACATAAACTGGGAAAACTAAAAAGTGCCAGTATCGAAATTTCAGAACTAAAAAGAGAAAACATACATTTGCGCTCTATTCTGGATATAAAAACCAAAATAGAATATAAAACTGTTTATGCTGAAATAATAGCCCGTGATCCTTCTAATTACTCCTCTATCTTTATTATTAACAAAGGAACACAGCATGGTATAAAAAGAAATATGCCTGTAGTTACTTACCAGCAAGGCATTGAAGGTTTAGTAGGAAAAATAATTGAAACCTCAAAACATTCTTCAAAGATACTTCCTATTACAGGAATCGGAAGTTACGTTGGATCTATGCTGGCAGAATTACGTCATACAGGACTTATCAGGGGACAGGGCCGTGTAGAAGAATATTTAATTTTTGATTATGTTGATAAAGAAACTATACTTAATTTTGGTGATCTGGTTATTACTTCAGGACAGGGAGGCATTTTCCCAAAAGGCTTAATGATAGGCAAAATAATTGGCTTTACAAAAGTTAAATATGGTATTTTTTATAAAAGCATCAAGGTTAAACCTATTATAAATTTTTCCATGCTGGAAGATGTTTATATTATTTTAAAAAGACCTGATTTAGAAATCATTAATTTTATTCAGGATAAAAAAAATTGATGAAAAAATTATTGCAATATATTATTTTATTCTTACTTATCATAATTCAAACCTCAAATTTTGTAAACACATTGAAAATCGGCAATATAAAACCTGATTTTATTTTAACTTTTATTATCTACAGAAGTTTAACCTCCACATTTATAAATTCAGAATCTCTTGGTTTTTTTGGAGGGCTTATACTGGATATAATATCACATGCTTTAATCGGTATTAATGCCTTTTGCATGACAGCTTTTTCAGCATTTTTAAATCTTTTTAAAACAAAAGTTTTTGTAGATAAATCTTTTTCAGTGTTTATAATCGTTTTTTTTACTTCTATAATCTATCGATTATTACATTTTTTATTAACTGTTATTTTTATACATAAAATTAATTTTTATAAAACAATTATAAAATTATCAATTCCTGAAGCATTTTATACAGCTATTGCAGCTATATTTTTATTTCCAATATATAATTTAATATTTATAAAAAAAACAAGTAATTAATATGGCAAAAACATCCATCAGCCCAAAACAATTTTATTTTTTTAATAATCGATTTGTAATTATTCAATGGCTCTTTATAATATTCTTTATTATTTTATTCTGTCAGTCATTTAATCTACAAATTATTAAAGGTCAAAAATACAGGGAGCTGGCTTTAAACAATCGAGAACAATACATTCCCATACAAACATACCGTGGCGAAATATTTGATAGAAATTTTAACAGCCAATCAAATCAAAATCATCCCCTTGTTACTAATGTAGAAACAATAGGAATTTATATTCTGCCAATTCATTTAACTTTAAAAGAAGTTAAAAATATTCTTTATAAATTATCTTTTATACTTGATTATAAATATAATAATATTATTTCATTCTTTACAAATCGTGGAAATTATTATGAGCCTTTTTTAATAAAGGATGATGCTTCAATAAAAAACATTGCAGAAATTGCAGAAATAATCCAGGATCTGCCTGGAATATACTGGGAGCCTATATACTATCGAAAATATCCTAATAAAAATTTAGCATCTCATGTTCTTGGTTTTGTAGGCAAAATTAATAAAAAAGAACTAAAGCGATTTAAACATAACCCTCAATATCATCTTAACAGTATCCTTGGTAAGGTAGGAATCGAAAAACATTATGATATAGAATTAAGAGGAAAACAGGGCAGGCTGCTTCGAATAGTGGATGCTAAAAATAGAATACGAAAAAGTTTTGTAGTTGAAAAACCTGTGCCAGGGCATAATATTGTTTTAACAATCGACAAAAGAATACAAAAAATTGCAGAAGATGCTATGAAAGGGGAAAGAGGCTCTGTGGTGATTCTTAATCCATACTCTGGAGAAATACTGGCACTTGTATCTAAACCTGATTTTAATCCAAATATTTTTATTAAAAATCCGGATATTCCAAAAATTATTAAATTAAATAATGATCCGAATAAACCGTTTTTAAACAGGGCAATTCAGGCTAAATATCCACCTGGTTCTGTTTTTAAAATTGTTACAGCAACAGCAGGAATTGAAGAAGAAGTAATTAATCCAAATTCAACTTATTACTGCAAAGGATATTATAAATTTGAAAATGATGATAGAGTTTTTCATTGTACTGGTTATCATGGATATATGAATATTTATACTGGTCTGGAATTTTCCTGTAATGTCTTTTTTTTCAATTTAAGTTATTATCTTGGAAGTAAAAAAGTAATTGAATATGCAAAACACTATGGTTATGGAAACAAAACCGGTATTGATATACCGGGGGAAGTGTCTGGTTTTTTACCTTCACATAAATGGAAAAAGAAAATATTCGCTGAAAACTGGTATGATGGGGATACTATTAATCTCGGGATAGGACAGGGATTTATTTTATCTTCTATTATTCAGGTAACAGACATGATAGCTGCTGTTGCAAATGAAGGGCTTATATACAGACCTCATCTTTTAAAAGCAATTTATAATGCCGCTAATGGTGAATTAATTTTTAAAACAGAAAAAAAACTTATACATAATATTCCAATAAATGAAAAAAATTTAAATATTATTAAGAGAAGCCTGAAATTGGTTACCTTGGGTGGAACAGCAAAACATGCTGGAAGATTTGCAAAAATCTCTTTTGCAGGAAAGACAAGCACGGCACAAAATACTTTTGGAATTCCGCATGCATGGTTTACCTGCTATGCCCCATATACAACAGAAAAAGACCGTATAGCATTAACAGTTTTCCTTGAAAATACTGGTGGTGGTGGAGAAAAAGCAGCACCAGTTGCTGTAGCAATTTTAAATGCTATTTTTAAAAATGCTGATGTAAAAAATGAGAAAAAAAGAATTAAAGGTTTCATTGAAAGAATACAACAAGAAAGATACCTGCGAAGATTAAATGAACAAAAATTACTGGAGGAAGGTCTTGATAAGACAGAAATTCAATTTTAATGTTTCTTTATTTATAATTCTTATACTAATTATATCAATTGGAATTATGGCTCTTTATAGTGCAGGGCATAGTAAACCTGTATATAAAAATATCTATCTCACTCAATTTTTATGGTTTATCATTGGACTGGTTATTATGTTATCAATTATTCCAATAAACCTAAAAAAAATTTACAGTTATTCACATTATATATATGCCATAACTATTCTCCTGTTAATTATTACTCTGATATTTGGAAAAGTAATAAGGAATACAAGAGGATGGCTGACAATTGGTCCTATTAATTTTCAATTTTCTGAAATTGCTAAAATCACTACCATACTTTTTTTGGCAAAATATATTGATTACCATTTTCGTGAATTTAATAAATTCAAAGATTTTATTCTTCCTTTCTTAATAATTTTCCTGCCTATTTTTTTAATCCTTCTCCAGCCAGATTTAGGTTCCACCCTGATATATCTCCCTATCTTTTTTATTATGATATACTTAGCTGATGCAAATATTAAATATATGTTTTATTTTATGGTTATTGGTGCTGTTGCTTTTATATTACCACTTTTAATCAGTTATTATGAATTCACAACAGATATATCGAAAATGGTATGGATTAAAATTTTTAATGACTCATCTATTTTATTCCCACTTCTTTTACTGTTCTTATTATTTACATTTTTTTTTAAAATTATTTATAAATTTTATCCAAAACAAATCCTGTTAAACACAATCAGTAATATACTTATTGTTATATTAATCAGCCTTTTATTTTCATATACTGTTAATCAAAAATTAAAACCTTACCAGAAAAAAAGACTACTTGTTTTTATAGACCCACAAATAGATCCTTATGGAACAGGTTATAATATTATTCAATCTAAAATTGCAATAGGATCAGGAAAAACATTAGGAAGAGGATTTTTAAATGGCTCCCAGACTCAATTAGGATTTTTACCTGAACAAACTACAGATTTCATCATTTCTGTTATTGGCGAAGAATTTGGATGGATAGGGATGTTTTTTGTTATATTATTATACTTTTTATTAATCCTTAATGCTTTAAAAATTGTTTATAACTCTAAAGATACTTATTCTTCATTAGTAAGTGCAGGAATAGCCACTATGTTTACCATACAAATATTCATTAATATTGGTATGGCACTTGGTATAATGCCTGTAACCGGGATACCACTCCCTTTTTTAAGTTATGGCGGTTCATCACTGATTACCTCAATGATAGGTGTGGCATTGCTGATTAATATTAAAAATCAAAGATAATGAATATGGGGACGGTGCGTACTTTGTAACAGTTTATTATAATAAACTGTTACAAAGTAC
>CBDVEP010000054.1:0-18479 GCA_965373035.1 uncultured bacterium | reverse complement strand
AAATGGATTAGGAATTAAAACTACATTGTTAATAGAATATTCACTTTTTTCTAAAGGTTCTTCTTCTAGTAAAGCGATATTCTCTCCACTCCATGTAAACTTAAAAGCTGAATCTATAGCTCCTACTTTCCAATAGACTTTCTTTGTTACAGATATTTTTGATTGATAAAAGCATTGAGTTCCACTTATCCAGCCTTGAGGAATATTACCTATATTTGCCTGACCACGTGGATAATCTATTGCATCTGATATGTAATCATAATCACCACTTTGGTTGATACCTATTGCAATTTTGTATCTTAAAACATTCTTTGACGTATGGTCATCTGTTGCAGCATTCCATTGAAATCGCCAAAAATCAGCAACATTTACAGATTGCATTCCTGTGGGTGTAGATGGTACATTATTTATTGTTGATTCTAAATTTTCATATATTCTTAAAACTCTTCCACCACTTGTACCTAATCCAGTAACAGCCAAATCCAGATCACCATCATTATCATAATCTCCCCAGGCTATAGAACCCATGTCTGCTCCCCAACCTGGTTCCGGCTCTATTTCATTTGTATTAAATGTTCCAACACTATTGTTTTTATACACTCTAAATCTCCTTGTTGTTCCTTCAGCTTGACCTGCGACTGCCAAATCTAAATCTCCATCATTATCATAATCTCCCCAGGCTATGGAACTAAAAGTTACTCCCCAGCCTGGTTCTGGTTCTATTTCATTGGTATTAAAAGTTCCATTTCCATTATTTTTATACACTCTAAATCTTTTTATGGACCCTGCGTCTTGACCAGAGATAGCTAAATCCAAATCACCATCATTATCATAATCTCCCCAGGCTATTGAACCACTACTAACACCCCAGCTTGGTTCCGGTTCTATTTCATTTGTATTAAAAGTTCCATTTCCATTATTTTTAATTACTACTAATCTATGGTTTCCATCAAATCCAGAGATAGCTAAATCCAAATCACCATCATTATCATAATCTCCCCAAATCAGAGAGCGCCCTGCTATTGTCCATCCTGGCTTTGGTTCTATATATCCATCAAATGTTCCATTTCCTTTATTTTTATATATCCTTAAAATCCATGTAGGAGCAGCACCAGTAACAGCTAAATCCATATCACCATCATTATCATAATCTCCCCAAGCTATTGAACCACCTACTACACCCCAGTTTGGTTCTGGCTCTACATATCCATCAAATGTACCATCTCCCTTATTTTTATATACTCTCAACCTTTTAGATGGAAACACCACTTCTCCAGTAACAGCCAAATCTAAATCTCCATCATTGTCATAATCTCCCCATGCTATTGAACAAGAATCTACACCCCAACCTGGTTCTGGCTCTATATATCCATCAAATGTTCCATCCCCGTTATTCTTATAGACCCTAAATCTATTTGTGCCATTTCCATCCAGTCCAGCCACAGCTAAATCCAAATCTCCATCATTATCATAATCTCCCCACGTTATGGAAGAGAATCTTACACCCCAGCCTGGCTCCGGCTCTATTTCATTTGTACTAAATCCTGCAAATAAATTAACACACAATATTAATATAATTTTAATATAAAAAATTGTTAAAATTAATATTTTTCTTGGTACTCTCGTGTCGGCTTCGCCTTTTCCTTCTTCTCTTTCTCTGCTTTATTTATCCATGCCTTTACATCTTCATTCTCCGGGTCTATCTTCAATGCCTTTTCCCATTCTTCTATGGCATATCCATATCCTTCCTTGTAATAATTGTCCATACCACTATAGTAATGATAATCAAATTTTTCCTTCTCTTTACTGTTTAATCTTAATATTGTTATTTCCACTCTCCTGTTCCTTGCTCTGCCTTTTTCTGTTATATTCTCTGCTATGGGTTCTTTTTCACCATGTCCTTTGGTCTCCATTTTACTCTTGTTTATTCCTTTTCTGATGAAATATTTATATACAGCTTCTGCTCGTTTTTTTGATAACTTTAAATTAAAATCATCACTACCTGTGCTGTCTGTGTGCCCACCTATTAATATTTCTTTTTCTTTTTGTGTCTTTACTATTTTTATGACTTTATCCAATGTCCTGTATGCATTCTTCTTTAATGTGGCTTTGTTATATTCAAATAAAACTGCATCATCATCACTTATCCTTATTACTATACCTTGTTTGTTCTGTTCTGTCTTTATTTCTCTTTCACCTATATCAAATTTCATTCCAAATCCTATCCTGTGTATTTCTCCTAAGTCTTTCCAGTTTTATATCCATAATCTATTTGATAATTTTTATACTTTAATCCACAGCCTAATCTTATATCAACATCTTCTTTCTTAATATAATACCCATTCCTTATAAATACAATCTCCTGAAAACCATACTGCAATCCTGTCCCACCTATAAAATCCTTTTCTATTTCTTTACCTATATCTGCGGTTATAGTTATTTTATGCTTTCTTTTCTTAAATAAATAAAAATTATAATTTCCACCGATTTTTACTATCATTGGCAAATTATGTGTTTCTTCTACTTTTTTTATATCCATACCAATATTCTGTATAACCAAAGAAGTACTCCAATTCTTTTCTTTATATATTCCACCTATATCTCCACCAATTCCAAGACAGGTTGTATCACCTAAATTCTCTACTGGTAATTTTACATTTATGCCTGCACCTATTTTATCAGTTATGTTGTATCCATATCCTATTAAAAAAGAATATGAATTTATGTTCATTTCATTACCAGTACTATAGCTTTCTCCTTCATAAGATCCAGAATCTATATCACCATAAAAAAGTCCTGTAAAGCCTATTCCAATTCGATTTATTCCTTTTACATCAAGAACAGAGAAAAATGAGATATAATTCATTTCACTAAAATATTTAATATATGAAAGATACAAGTCTATTGTTTTAAATGTTGGAGAAATTGGAGTAAAATCAGGAAAATCAAAACAAAGAATAGCAGGGTTATTATAAAAAGATGATGCATTATTATAAAAAGAAGAACAAGCATCTCCTAAAGATGAGCAGGCAGGAGATGGTGAAATTTTCAAAAATTCAAAACCTGATTTTGCATATAACTCCATTGACAGAGAAATAAATAAAAGAATAAATATAATAATATATCTTTTTTGTTTTCTTTTCATGGCTACATATCTCCTTCTTATTTAAGTTATCAGAACCCCGAACCAGCAAAAAGTTCACCGCAAAGACGCAAAGTTCGCAGAGAATTTATAAAGGGTGAAAAATGATGGTCTCCTTTTTATCGTTGGATCACAAATTTTATAGTTCGTTTGTTTCCCTTGCTGTCTTTAAGAAGGGCTAAATAAACCCCTCTTGATAATGCATTGCCTTTTGAATCTGTGCCATACCAGATAATCTGATGCTCTGAGTTTGGGTCTTTTAATTCAACTAATTTATCGCTTAATATGTTATAAATCTTTATCTTTATATCATCAGGACAATTAAAAAAAGTGATATAATCTTTTTTGCTTTTATATGGATTAAATGGATTGGGAATTAATACTACATTGTTAATAGTATATGTAGGACCAGCATAAGTTGTGGCATAAGCAGGAACTGAATATCCTGACCCGCCTTCTTCATTAAATGATTGAACCCAATAATAGTAAGTAGTACCAGAAGATAATCCTGTATCATTATAATTAAGCTGATTTGCTTTTAAACCTGCTATTTTAACTGAAGAAACAGCATCATTTACAGTGTTTCTATAAAGTATATAATTTGTTTCATTTAATACGTCCTGCCAATGCACATTAATCTGAGCCATAGAAACAGCTTCAGCAGTTATCAATGATGATGCTGATGGCAAAGGGACATATTTGATTAAATATACATCCCAATTACCTGCTCCAAAGGATGTTGTATAGCCTGCTATAATATAATTGCCATCTGAAGTCTGCTGAACACTCATGCCAACATCACCACCTGTTCCACCAAAAGTGTTCGTCCATTCAACATTTCCTAAAGAATCTGTCTTGATTAAATAGACATCCTGAGCACCTGCTCCGAAAGATTCTGTCATACCTACTATAATATATCCACCATCTGATGTCTGCTGAACACTATTGCCAACATCAGAACTTCCACCACCAAAAGTGTTTGTCCAGCTTATATTTCCAGAAGAGTCTGTTTTCATTAAATATACATCACTACTACCTGCTCCAAAAGACCATGTATTACCTGCTATAATATAGCCACCATCTGATGTTTGCTGAACACTATGTCCAGTATCCCAGTTTATACCACCAAAAGTATTTGTCCATTCTATATTCCCATTAGTAGCTGTCTTGATTAAATAAACATCATAAGAACCTGCTCCAAAGGAATCTGTCCTACCTACTATAATATATCCACCATCTGATGTCTGCTGAACACTATAGCCTTCATCAGTATTTATACCACCAAAAGTATTTGTCCATTCTGTATTCCCAAGAGGATCTGTCTTAATTAAATATACATCCTGAGCACCTGCTCCAAAAGACCATGTATAACCTGCTATAATATAGCCTCCATCAGATGTCTGCTGAACACTCATGCCAACATCAGAACTTCCACCACCAAAAGCATTTGTCCATTCTGTATTCCCCAAAGGATCTGTCTTAATTAAATATACATCATCATTACCAGCTCCAAAAGATGATGTGCTACCTGCTATAATATAGCCATCATCTGATGTCTGTTGAACACTATAGCCATGATCATTATTTATACCGCCAAAAGTTTTTGTCCAATTTGTAGTCCCATCAGAATATGTCTTGATTAAATATACATCACGACCACCTGCTCCAAAAGAAACTGTATAACCTGCTATAATATAGCCTCCATCTGATGTTTGCTGAACACTATGTCCTGCATCACTTAATACACCACCAAAAGTGTTTGTCCATTCTGTATTTCCAGAAGAATCTGTTTTAATTAAATATACATCAGAACCACCTGCGCCAAAAGATTCTGTCCAACCTGCAATAATATATCCACCGTCTAATGTTTGCTGAACACTTCTGCTATAATCACAATTTGTTCCACCATACGTTTTCTGCCAATACCAGCTTAAGCTTGATTTTGGTGTTATTAAAATCAGAAATATAACAATGTATAACAAGTTTATTTTATTAATTATTTTTATCATTTCCTATGCCTCCTCTCAGAAAGAATTAGAACCGTCCACATTCTTTAGAACCTTTATTTATGGTTCGGGTTATGCGACCAACGGAAGTGCCTATGGTAAAACCCGAACCAGCAAAAGATAGATTGCTTCGTCGCTTTCGCTCCTCGCAATGACAAACTGTTACTATAAATAGACAGTCTGATTTATATCTGCCTATCTTTTTTTTAAAGCTTGTTTTAAACTTTGCCTTGTTTTTTTATTATGTGGATTAAAAATTAATGACATTCGCCATTCCCCAATAGCTTTATTTAAATCCCCTCTTGTATAATAATTGACTCCTTTTAAATAATGCTTTATACTTAACTGTTTATTTTTCTTAGAAACTTGTTTGGATATATCCTTTTTATCCTTTTCAATTCTTATCATATTTTCAGATTTTTCAATAAAATTTAATGCTTCTTTATTGCCCCTATCCAGTTTTCTTACCTGTTTCATTTTTTCAATTGTTTTATTATATCTTTTTTGTTTAAAATATGATATTCCTTCATTATATAATTTAACTACTCTTGATTTTAGTGCTCTTTTGTCTCTTTCTTTTTCATTGAGCTTCCCAATTTTTTGTACATCTTTATCAGTATGAAATTTTTCTAATTTATACTGGGGTGAATCTTTATCATAATCAATATCATTTCTTGTGTGGATTTCCTTTAATACTTTTTTTAATTTATCATTAGTCTCCATTTTTTCAGGTGTTAATTCTTTTACTTTATTAAAATGAAATAAAGCTGTTTCAAAATTTTTATTTTGATAGGCTTTAAACCCCATTTTAAGATGTTCATCTGACAACTCATTTTTCCCCTTTTTCTCCTTGTTTTGCTCTTCAGTTATTTTATCTTCTATCTGCTTTTTTAATATAAGAGCATCAGAATGAGCAGGAGATAATTTTAATAAATCATTAATACTTTTTAATCCCTTTTTATAAAAACCTGTCTTATAATAATTTTCTGATAAGACAAACAGTCTTTTTACTTCATCATTATAAATCTCTTTATCCTGTTTTGATTCAGAACTATTCTTTGTCAGTTCTTCCCCTGCTTTTATTAATAATTCATTTGCTTCTTTATGTTTATTATCAAAATTAAGGCATTTATTTAACTGCTCAATAGATTGTGAATAGTTTCTTTCTTTATAGAACATTTCACCCCTGGTATAATATATATCAGCCTGTTTTTTTAAAAATTTCAACTTCTCTTCTTCCTTTCTTTTTTTCTCTTTTAAAAATGAATAATAATATGCTCCTTTTTTATAATTATCATCAATATCGCAAACTTTTTCAAAATATTCTAAAGCATCATCATACTGATTGTCTTTAAAATGGGATAACCCCTTATAATAATAATTTTGAATTACCCTCAAAGGAAGGAAAGCTTTAATATAAAAAGTCATGGAAATGGAATACTTATTAAATAATTCATTATGAACAAAAGCAGAATCAAATTTATATGGTTTAAAGTATATACCTATACCGGCGGATAAATCTTTTTTTTCATTAAATCCCAATCTAAAATGGAAAAAAGACCTGCTGTATTCCAACCCTATGGAATAAAGCGGTAGTATCTCTTTATTAAAATTAAAGTCAGAACAGATTAAAAAATTATTTTCTGCTATATTATATTTATAGGAAACTCCACTTCTTAAATTAAATTGACTATTAGTTTGTGATTCTCTTTTTATAATTATATTCTGGGCTGATATTCCAAAATTTAAATTTCTACTCCAGTAAGGTAAATAAAGAATACCGGCATCCAGATAATAATTCTCTGAAGAATGAGAATAACCATAAAAAGATGTATTAACCACTTTTAATTTAATTCCTGTATTAATCTGCTTTTGCAATTTAAATGATGAAGCAAAATTTACAATCATATCCTGTCTGGAAAAAGATTTAATAAAATAACCTCTATCATCATACTCATTTATAGAAGAATAATTTCTTATATCTATATTTAATGCCATAACTATTTTCTCTGAAAAAAGATGAAGATACCCTAATACAAATCCATCATAAGTATTAGAAGTTAAATAATTATACTGAAAATATAAAGTTGGATAAAAAGAAAGTAAAATATTAGCAGGGTTATAATACATGGAAGGAATATCAGAAGCAATAGCAGTGCCAGTTCCTCCTAAAGCATCATTTTTAACTCCTAATAAATAAGTATCACTTCCATATAGTTTTAAAGTAAGTATTAAAAATAAAATAATTAGTTTTATTGTTTTCATATTATCAGCTTATTTATTCCTTATTTAACTGGTGGAATTAACAGTTTGGCATCATAATATATTAAATCAGGATTTTTTATATTATTATATTCTGCTATTTTAAGATAAAGCCATGGCTTTTTATAAAATTCTCCTGAAATATCCCATAATGTATCTCCTTTTTTAATTAAATAAATAATCAAATTGTCTGTTTTGATTTTAATAATTTTTACTAATTTATTTTTACTATGTTCCTTGTTAATTTCAATATCAAAAATTTGTTCTTTTTTTATTTGTTCATTTCGTACTTCTTTTGATATTAGTTTCTTCAGTCCCTTTACTTCCTGTGCTGTATTCTTATTCTTCTGCTTATTTAATGTTATTTCTTTTTTCTTTTTTTCTAATACTGTTGCTTCTTTTTTCTGATTACTCTGTACTGATTCCATTTCCTTTCTTTCTGATACTTTTACTTCTTTCTTCTGATTACTCTGTACTGATTCCATTTTTACTTTTTCCTGTTTTACCTGCTTTTTTTCCTTTAACTCATTTTTAAATTGGCTCTTGTAAGCTAATTCTAACTTTTTTATCATTATTTTATGATGAATAGTCTTACTTATATTATCTACACCATCTTTTGCACAAATATGAAAATACCATAAACCATCTTTTAAATTATTAAATGTTATTTCATTATAAAGATACACAGCTATAAAAATATCAGGTACTGTATCTGCTTTATGGTCAACCATATAGGCAAAACTTTCAATCCCGGATGGGTCATTATCAATAGTCCATTTAAAAGATACATCCCTTAATAATGTCCATTGATTAGAAGAATGAGTAGATTGTATAATTTCAGGAGCAGGACAAAACTTATCATCAGATGTAAAATATAATCCCTTGTTTTTTTCAACCCAGCATATAAACAACCTATCATTTTCTAAATTATATATAACTTTAAAATCCCTGGAATTATTTTTTGAATCAGATAAATTATACTTTTCATTAAAAATCAGACCATCTTTACTTTTTAAATAAAAAATATCAGTTTTATTTTTATTTTTTTCATACCAGAAAAGATAAAAGTCCCGGATAGTAGGCACTAAAACAGGGTAATGCTCAATATTTAAATCATCAGTAAGCCTGACAGGAATATTCCAATCAGCTTCATTAAAACTGTATTTACTTAAATAAATATCAAATTGCAAATTATTTTTAGCCTGATAAACTACAAAAATATTTTTCTCATTATTATAAATACTCGGGGAATAAGCATTATTAATACCTGATGAAATATTAACAGCCTCTTTCCAATCTCTATCCCATATATTATATGTATTAAACATAACATCATAAGTTTTTTGATCCTTTTTTTGCTGCCATATTAGATACACATCCTCTATCCAGGAAATTACAGAGGGAGAAAGAGAACCTGTTGAAGAAGAAGTTACCTGTCCAGGCAGGCTCCATTTATTATTTTTAATGTTATAAGTTAAATAAAAAAGTTTATAATTATAAGAACCCTTCTCAGACCATATTAAAAATATTTTATTATCATGGAAAGTTACTGAAGGTGATATAGAATCTTTTCCTGTAGTTGTTAAATTTCCTGGTATGGAAAATTTATTATAGGATTTATCTTTAGAAAAAATAAAAAATATTTCTTTTTTTTTATTATAATGGTCTATATAAAATATATACATTTTATCTTTTACAAAAAGCATAACAGGTGTTTCCGGATTGAAAAATTTATTCCCTATTTTTAATGGCTTTGACCACTTTTCACCATTGTTATCTGAAGTTTTTATATAAATAACTTTATTTTGAATATAGATTAAATACAGTTTATTTTTATGACATATTAAATGATGTGAGCTTACCTTCCCCTTTACAATCATTTTATTCTCATTCCAGCCTGTAACTCCATATAAAAAAGTATTAAAAGAGAATAAAAAGATATAAAGAAGAATTGTTACTATTTTAAGCATAATAAATTTATTCCTAAAAAAGGAAAATATGTATGTTTTGGAGTAGGGGCTTTAGCCCCGTCTCAAATGAGCCTAAAGGCTCTACTCCTCTCTTGTATGTTACCGGTTCGAGTAGGGGGAGGGTTTAAAACCCTCCCCTACAAACTCAAAAACCTTTTACATTAATTTTTAAAATATTGAATTATGCAACAACTCTAATATATAATCAGCTCAAAAATCAACTGACTTGTTTTAAATTTACCTGCAAGATTGTCAGTTATTGCAAAATATACTTTTAATTTTCCAGGCATATTGTCATTGATACTGTTATCAATTAATATTGCTGTATTAGCACCCGGTACTTTACTGCTATCTGCAGTTACAGGATGCCAATATGACCATTCTACAACTGTACCTAAAGCATCTTCATGACTGCCATCTACAGAATCATTATAATCACCATCTCCATTTGCATCATAATCAGGATGTGGACCAGGGCCACCATTAGCATAATTTTCACACCATCCTGAAGCTGAATCAAAATAATTATTGCCATTTGTTCCATCACTGTTCAAATCTTGAGCAACCCAGTAGAGGTTAGTCTCCCCGCCCTGATGAGAAGGAGCAGGAGCTCCATCTGAAACATCACCTTTCCACTTAAAACAAGGTGCTTTAACAAAATTACCAAACTCATCTTTTGCATTACACCACACTTTTATTGGTGTACTGTGAGTGTCTGTGGCTCCATCTCCATTCCCAACTAAACCTGTCCCATCATTAAGATTACCAAAAAGTTGATTACCCTCACCTATATATTTAGGGTCAGCATCTTCACTTGTATTATCTGTATATACAATTATTTTCCATGATGTAGATGTTTCAATATTATACTCAATATAAGCAAAACTAAGTTTACCGCTATATTGTGCTATTTCAGGAATATCTGTAGTTGGTACATCTCCAAAGTCTAATATACCTGAATTTTCTACATTACTTAATGTAACTGTAAAACTATCACTTGGTTCATGAATATTACAATTAGAAAATATAACTGAAGGACTTTTATGTCCGCTTGAATCAAGGCTTGAAACTCTTAAATCTATATTATTTGTTCCTGTAACTCCTACAGTATTCCATGTGTTTGTAAAATCCTTGCGACTTGTATTATAATCAAAACTTACAATTTTCCATTCACCCTTATTTTTACGATATTCAACAAATACAGCTTCTAAACTTTTATCCAGAGGCTCATTTGAATATACAGTAGCTGTAATAATATTATCCCCAACTTTAAAATTAAAGTCATTCTCCAGATTCATTCCAGCCACTCTTATATTAGTAGGAGCTTGAGGTGGAATTGTGTCAATAAATTTTATTTCATCAACCCAAAAGGAATTGACCACAGCAGTTCCACTTTCAGTAGTTAATCTGAAATTTAAAATTTTTGTTAAATCCAGACCACCGCCAAAATCAGATAAATTTATTTCAATACATTTCCAGCTACTATCAATAGCTGGCATTGCTAAAGATTCATTATAACCCGAATCATCTACATGAATTCTAGGTCCCTGACCTGCTGTTCTTATATATCTGCTTTTAATATAAAATTTAAGTTTATTACAGGCTGAAATATCCAAAAAAATATTACCACCAGCATATCCAAGCTGCCAAGTAGTAGAAACATTACCAGTACCCCGATTATGATCACATTTATATGATCCATAACCCAAATAATTTGTATGGTCTGTATTTAAAGTGTTGGTTTTATAGCTATAAACTCCACCTCCACCTATTTCAGTATTAATAGTCCACTTTAAAGCATCAAGATCTGACCATCCCCAATTAACTTCATCAAATTCCATATTATCTATATATATAAGACTTGTTCCTGTAGAAAATAAAATCTCATCAATATATACTTTACTGTTATTTAAACCTAATCCATTTTCAAATACAAATTGCATTGCTTTTACTTGTGTTAAATCAAATGGTTCATTTGGATCAAAAGATTGTATTGGTATAACAACTTTTTGCCACTCTGTAGTGATTTCACCTCCCTCCAAATAATTATTTATATGTAAAAATGCATATTGTTCTCCACCAGTATTAATACTATCTTCTAACTGTATTTTAAATCCCTCTCCTCCATTCTCTCCTTTTATCCAAAAGCTTAGATAATCATATTGCGTAAGGTCTATAGAAAGACCACCTTCAGCTAAACTCATCCAGAATCCTCCTGACCCACTTGATACATTATAAGTAAGGACTATAGAGTATCTAAAACCCCCAAATTGATTATAATTGGTATGACTCATCATTACATAACTGCTCCATGCACCATATCCACCATTTTTTAAGTTTGGAGGCATCCCATCATTAAAATTAGCAAGGTAATAGTATCCAGCAAATAAATTCTGGCACATAAAAATTAAAATTAAAATAAATAATGTTTTTTTCATAATATATATCTCAAGTAAACTTAAAACATAAAACCAACTGATATAAAATGATCCCCATAAGTTCCTCTGGACATACCACCTAAATGAAACTTAAAGGAATAATTAAATTTGAATAAATAATCTATGTCTTTAAATTTACTACTTACACGCTCTAATGGTAATTGATATGATAACCCTGTTGTAAAATAACGAAAATCTTTATTTCCTATTGCAAATCCTATACCTGGTATAAGTATATAATTAAGAAAAACAGGTTCTATTCCCAGATGAAAACTATAATCTTTTCTTTTGTAATTCATATCAAGAGAAAAATTTATCTCATCCATAGCATAAAGCAGTTTTTTAAAAACCAATTTATAAGCTGTCCCTATTTTAAGTGATAAAGGAATAGTATGCCCTGAATTTTCTAAAGTCATATCAGGAGAGTTTATATCCTTAAGAGCTATTCCATAAGAAAAGCCTTTTTTGGAATAGCCAAGAATTCCAAAATCTATTGATAAAGCAGATTGGCTGTATCTATAATTGATAAATAATTTATCCATTTTAGTATAATCATTTTCTTCATATCCAATTTTTAATAGTTTCACTCTTAAACCAGCAGCAATATTTTTATAAAAAGTTTTAAACATATCTCCTGCAAGAGATAAGGAAAATATCTGCTCAGAATATAATTCTGAACTAAATTTATTATAACTTAAACCTAATTTCACTGTTTTAAAGGGACAACCAAACATTAAATTAAAATAATCTAAACTGTCATTATCCAGTTTTAACAGCATCCTTGAATATTGAATATTCAGTTCTTTTTTATCCATCCCAGCCAATCCTGCTGCATTATAATACATACTGGATACACCCATTATTTTAGCACAGCAGGCATCTGCGGTCTTAACTGCTTCTGATGTAGTATACATACTCTCAAAAGCAGCAGATAAATATTGCAGGTTCAGCAATAAGTAAATCATAATTACTATTAATTTAATCCTTTTCATAAAAACCAACTCTTAATTATTAAAAGACTAAAGTCTTAACTCCTTTATTAATTTACAGGGCTAAAGCCCCTTGCTACTTTATTAATGGATTCCCGCTTTCGCGGGAATGACAAAAAAAGAGAGTATAACCCATTACCCTCAATTTTTCTTACCTTGCCAACACAAATGTACCCTGATATCTTGTATTTCCTATTTGGGCTTGATAGATATAAAGTCCTTGTCCGCAATCCTGATTTGATTCATCCTTGCCATCCCATAAAATATTGACTCTACCATTGTTTAAAATTCCATCATCCAGGGTTAATTCTTTTCTTAAAAATCCATCTAAAGAAAATACTTTTATTTCCACTTTCTCCGGCTCACCTTGTTTAATGTCACAACCAAAACATATTCTATCAAAACTATTGTCATTATTAGGTGTAAAAGGATTAGGAGCTACTACTAATTCTCCCTTGCTGTCATCTATTGCCAGAGCAAAAACACTAAAATGTTTAACATTTCCATAAACAATATCTTTTTCTAAATCAAAAAAACCACCAACTTTTAACCATTTCACACGATCAAAGAACATTATTGTTGCTAAATCTTCTAATTTATCTTCCTTAATATTTAATTTTTCTACTTTTCCTTCATTAACTGTATAGTGAATATAAATAGTAATTGGCTTTTCAAAATATTCCACAGGGATCCCATTCTCGTAAGTTGTCATACTAAAATCATAAGAATATCTATCTCCAAATAAATATACTTTATTTATATTGACTTTAACATCTTCTCTTAACGACTTATCAGGAATTAATATTTTCGTATTTACATCATCTTTATTTACAATAAAAATATCTTTACCCCTATCTGCATACACTCTTTCACCTATATCAATTTTTATAGGTGCATCTAAACTTTTAGTTTGATATTTATCTTTTAAATATGCCCTTACAATTCCGTCCTGAACTTTATCTTCTTTTGTTATAGTATATACTCCCTGATAGGTACCATTGCTTATCTCACTCATCTCTATATTATTTATATTTGTGCAGCCTGTTACTTCAAAATATGCATCCTTTATTCCACCTGTTCCTTTTAAATAAACTTCTAATGGAACTTCAGGTGTAAGCTGCGTATTTAACTCAAATTTATGATAAACACTGGAAATAATAAGCTCATCAATCTGAATAAATTCAATATAATTACTTTCATTAGTCATTTCAAAATTTGTATTACCAACATTATCAACAGGTAATGAGATTACTCTATATTTACCATAATCAGAAGGTTCGACAGGTTCAAATTTTATTGTTGTAGAATTATATTCACTCCATGTTCCATCATTAGTTGTATCATCAGAGGTACCCAATTCTTCATCATCTCCAGCAAAAATCATCATGCTATTAGAAATCGTGGACAGAGTATCTACACCAGCTCCGCCTGTATCCTGTAAATATAAATAGAAATCCCAATTGTTCTGAACTATAAAAGCATTATTAGAAGGTGTACTGGAGATAATTTCAGGAGCAGTATTATCAACTCTATAAGAAGCCATATTATAATTTGTTATAATAATATCTGTATATATATCAAAATTTGTATACATAACAATAAAATTTGCTGTATAACTTGATTGATTTTTAAAACGATTAGTAAATTCAATTCCCCATTTATTAACACTGATATTTGTTAACTCTTGAATAAATTCAAATGGTTCTTTAAAATATACTTTCACATTGGTTGGTCCTTTTTCTGTCTTAGGTATTTTTTCTGTAATAGCTATAATTTTAATCTGTTGATTACTTTTAATAACCAAAGGAGTAATAGAAGCACTTAAAACACCTGTTGGAAGTTTTTGTGGAATATAAGCTATTGCAGTAAATGATGCATTTGTTGATTCTGCTTGTATAAAAGTAACATTTAATAGTAATAAAATAAATATTATAAATATTTTATTTCTCATAATATTCTTTATTGGTAATAATTCAGATTTTCTAAAAAAAATAATATAATATAAATTATGATGCAATTTACTGCTCACGATGAAGGAATTAATTCTTTAGAATTTTATAAAAGACTAAAGTCTTAACTCCTACACTACAATTTTAGAAAATCTAAAATATTACCTTTATTGTAATAGTATTGTATATTATCCTCTAATTAGGATTATTATAAATTAAAGCAATATATATTTATTCAGCTAATTTAAATTCCCCATTTTTATCAATCATAAATAATTTTGTAGTATTAAAACATCGCTCTTTTTTTAAAGTTTTAACATTACGAATATCCAAATCATCATCAAATTTAAAGTAACAGAATAAACGTGCAATATATCTACCTGGCTCCCAATTCCCTGAATACTCTAACTTAATATTTTTCTTTTTATCAGGAAAAATCATAACAGGATGATATGGTTTTTGTTCACCTATTAAATCTTTTTGGTTGTCCTTTGTTAGTTTAAAAATAGTTAATCGGCTTTCACATAAAAAATGAACATTTCCTTTATTTTTCACATCTAATGAAACTGTGACTTTACCATTTATAGATTTTTTCTTTTTAGAAAAAGAGCCATTAAAATTTAATCCTATTAATCCATAATCGATTAATTCTGTACTTTCAATCATGATATACACAGGAAGTTTTATTCTAGTTTGAAAAGAAGCTCCACTTCCTTCACTTGTATTTTTATCTTTTTCCTTTAAAATTTTTTGAGTAATAGCAATTTCAGTTTTCAACTCACCTTTTTTATTCTTATCTTTTACATAAATTTCATATAGAAATGATTTGGACTCACCAGATTTAATTATAAGTTCTTTTGTTTTTAATAAAAACCAATCAGCTTTAGTTGTTTTTCTAATAGTTATTTTAACAGTTGATTTTTCATTATTACAAATTTTATATTCACCTGATATTTTTTGCCCTGGTTTTACTTTTTTATAAACTCTTCCAGGATTTATAGAGAGAGCAAAACTCTCATTAATAAAGACAACTATAGATAAAAATAAAATAATAACAAAAATTGTTTTTTTTCTTACATATATCATAACTTTCTCCTTAATCACATAATAATTATAAAGGGGGCAGGAAAACTGCCCCCTATTTTTTAATGTAGTTTCTTTACTCAATCGTCTTTAGCTCAAAAATCAATTCAGTTGTTTTAAAGCTGCCAGCAACATCATCTGTTATAGCAAAATAAGTATGTACTACACCTTCTGTAACACGACCACTTCCAAGTTCACTATTCATGATAATGGCTGTATTAGCAGTAGCAGGGCAAGTTTTACCATCATGAATATAATCTGATGAAATCACTGCACCTTCCTCATATACATCTCTATCTGCAACTACAGGCATCCAGAAAGAATATTCAAAAACTTTACCAAGAGTTTGATTAGGAGGATTGCTATTTACACCATCAAGAAAATCACCATCACCATTGGCATCATAATCAGGATGTGGGTTGGGGCCGATATTTTCAGCTTCTCCCCAACCAGGATGAGAATTAGAACAAATTACATTAGTGTGAAATTTTCCATCTGGTGGACCATTACCACCTAAATCCTGTCCATATATATACCAATATAACTCTTTTTCACCCTGCACAGGATCAGGAACAAATTGATTCGCAGCACATCCTACCCATTCATTACAGGGAGCTTTTGCAAAACCACCATCAAGGAATTTACAATCACTCCATACTTTTATGGGAGCACTGTTATTCGTAGTTGCTCCCTTAGTTCCATCTCCTACAAGTCCTGATCCATCATTCATGTCACCAAAAAGAGGCCAGCTATTAGCATCTTTAAATCCAGGATTAGCAGAAAGAAGTGTATTATCAGTATAAACCTTTATTTCCCAATTTGGTTTTGTACATTCATAAGAAACAGTAGCATAGGTAAAGTCTCCACCACCATTCCGAGCAATATAAGGAATATTAATGGTAGGAACATCACCAAAATCAAGTTGATCATTTACTGTTAATTCATTACTGAATACTACACTAAGTCCTTTCTTAGTATCTACACTTGCAATTGCTGTAAATTTCAAGTTTGTTACTTCTGCTTGTGCTTGCAGATTAACATTAAATGCAAATATCATTAAAAACACAAGACTTAAAAGTAAAATCTTTTTAGACATTTTACCCTCCTTAAAAAAAATTTTGATTAATATAAATACAACTTATTGTATTCCCTATAAAAACAAATCACTTTTTCCTACCACCTCCTTTTTATTGATGTTTCGTATCATCATATTAATATACTAATGATACTATAAATCTTTTACTATTTCCTTTATAAACAAATTATTTTATTTGTAATGATTCAGACCCTTATTTATATACAATAATTCTAACCCTATCTATTTTGATGTTTCGTATCTTCTGATTAAAATATACAACATTTATTTCAAAAGTCAAGCTTTTTTTCGGCTTTGCTCTCAAAAATTGCGAAATCTTTTTTTGGACTATTTTGTGAAATGATTTTTGTGGAGGTGGGTTATCGTCAATAAAGTGAATTGCTCATTAAAAAAGTGTAGTGGCAAATTGTTTTTTCTATTTTAAAATAAAGGGGACATTTACAGCCTGTATTTTTTCCCATTTTCTTCTAGTTTTCCTATCAAATGTATATTTTAAATGAAGGGTTACAAATTTTAGATAATCATCCATAGAAAGACTTTTGGCATCAGGTGGTCTGTCCTTGTTATATTTAAGTGAATGTAATTTAAGGGCGAACAAATTGTTTAAAGAAGGAATAATAAACTTTTGCCCTGCTATACTAATCTTTCTGCCGTTTTTTATAATCTTATCCAGGGTATCTTTATCCACAAATATAAAATCGAGATCCATCAGATACAATTTATTGCTTTTAAGGCGAGTAAATACCTCCTGAGTAAAGTTCTGTTTATAGCCTGCTTTTTTTAAAAGAGGCGATATTTTTTCGAAATCCACTTTGGTAATTAAGAAATCAACATCTGCTGTCTGGCGGGTAACCTTATAATAATTAACCGCAAATCCTCCAATTAAGACGCAACAAATGTCTATTTTTTTAGAAATAGTTGAAATTAGATGAAAAACTGTCTTCATATATAATTATATTCCTTAAAAAGAAAATGTGCGAAAACATTGTTTAATTTCATTAATAAAAGTATTTTTTAGATCTTTTATTTCACTTTTCATAATTCTCATTACTGCTGAAATAATAATGAATATAGCTGAAGAAACACCAATAATAAAAAAAACTAAATTAATTATTTGATTTTTACTTATATAATTACTCCTAATGAATAATATCAGGCTGTTGATTTAATCAGTTATTATTTAGAATGTTGTGTAAGGGACTGATATACCTCATTTTTTTATATAATGATTTTTATGCTTTTTTATAAAAGATGAAATGATTTAAGAATAGAGGCAAGTTTAGGCTGTTCTTTGGATAGATCTTGTAATACCTTTATTAAATCTGTAAGTTTACCTTCTTTCTCTATTTCATATATTGTTTCTTCTTTGGCTTTTCTTATGATAGTACGTCTATCCCAATAAGCAAAACCAATGACAGATATTGTTAATGTAGTAAATATCCCTGTTAGAATATATAAAAATGTATGTAATTGATCAAATCGTTTATCTATTGATTCAAATCGTTTTTCTATTGATTCTTTAAGACTTTTTATTTCAATTTCTA
>CBDVEP010000053.1:0-18641 GCA_965373035.1 uncultured bacterium | reverse complement strand
TATAAATCAGCCTGTATATGTAAAGGTATATGATATATATGATAACTTGAAATATGATTCAACCAATAGTGTATATTTTAAGAGCAAAGATAACAGAGCGATATTTACGAATAATAGTACTCATCCGTATCAATTTACCAACACTGACAGTGGAGCGCACAGCTTTAGTGGCATAGATTTTATATTCAAGACATCAGGTCTGCAAGATTTAGCAGTAACGAATGTAAAATATAAGAAATCTGACAGGATATATTTAACAGTTATATCAGATCTGGTCAAATACTTTGATGTTTATGTTGATAATAATATTCCAAAAGCTGGTGAAAAGTTTTATGTTCATGTGACAAATGCAATAGATTCCTGTAGTAATAAAATTGCATCTTCTACAATGAAAGTAACAAATATAGTTGGTGGTGGTGATTCACCAGGTGGTGATTCACCAATATTCAATAATATTATAATTAACAATGGGGAAGGCTCTGCTTATCAAACATTATTTAATGCAACAAATACTATTTTAAAGATTACTGATTTAAATAGTGGTGTTACAAATGTTACTGGTTTTATCAAAGTAATTCCAGATTTTGCAGCAGGAACTATTACACTTGTACCAAATCCTTATCAGACAAATGCAGATGGTGTTTCTGTATCTTTAATTACAAGCTCTATAATAACAGATCAGTATCAGAATATTATGACAAATGGAAAATTTGCTACAGTTAATACGACACTTGGAGAGATTACAAATAGTGGTTCTCCTTCTGCACAGATTCCTATAAAAGGTGGAACTGTAGAATTTGGGCTAAAATCTGATAAACCAGGGAAAGCAACTGTAACAATGAGTGTAGATTCTATATTTGGTATGACTAATGTATTATTTAAGGGAATAACATTAGAATCAGTATCATCTACTATGGATCCTGTCAGTATTGGACAAAATAATATACCTATTAATTTTGAGATAAGGAACACATCATCATCAACTCTTAAAAATGCTTCTATTGGTTTAATTTTATCTCCTGCATCTCCTGGCATGTTTTTAGGGATAGGACCTACTAATAATATCGCTATTTTGCCAAATACAACTATGACCATGCAGTTTTTAGTTACTGTTAATAACGCTACAAACGGTACTTATATTTTAGATGGTTATGTTACTAATGGTCAATTAAATGGAGAGAATGTAAACTACACAGGAGCTTCAACAAAAGGTTTATTGACAGTTCAAAATCCCGGACAGTTATTCGCAAGATTTGTTAATGTGCCAGGTCAGGTTGTAGTGGATTATAATTTTGCTATTGAAGTAAGTGTTAAAAATATTGGAGAAGCAACAATGACTAATGTTAATCTTACTAATTTTCAAATTTCATTAACAAATGCTGTTTATTTTTTTAATCCTACTAATTATTCTCCAAAAAATTTAACCCTGCTTGCAGGTGAAAGTAATTCTTTTTTATTTAATTTTACTGCATCAGGAAATACTACAGATATGTATTTTTACGCCAGACCTATGGGTATAGAAAAAAATACAGGGATAAAAAAGTCTTATCCTATTGCCTATTCTGGCACCATTGATGTAACTACATTAGCTGAGGTCAAATTGCGGTTAACCAAAGAAAATTTATCTCCTATTACTGTTTTTAAAGGACAGCAAGATGTTGTAATGCTTAAAATGTCGCTATATAATCCTCTTGGATCAGGAGCAGTTAATATTGTGGAAGTAAGACAAATCCGGTTTGATGCACAGGATTATACAGGAACTGCTCTTAATCCCACTACAGCCATTAATAAGATACGAATATATGATGATTCACAAACTTATCTGGAAACAAGTAATATCCCGCAAAATAATCCTCTTAACCTTAACTTTACACAAGTTATGAATGTTAATCCTTCAACTACAAAAGATTTTTTTATAAGCATAGACATTTCACCAGGTGCAAGTGCAGAAACATTTGCTTTAAATGTTGGTGATAGTTCTTATATTAAAGCGAATATTATTAATTTTACAAATTCAATAATAGAGGAAGTAGTCGACACACAAGGAAATGACATATATAATTTAAGATCAGACTTCGTTGTTATAAAAGGAAATACTTTTGATGATGTAAAAGGGAATTATCCTAATCCTTTTAAGGCAGGAAGCGAGTGTACTACTATTGAATATTATCTTAAAACTGAAGGGACTGTTACAATAAAGATTTATACACTTACAGGATATTTAGTGCGTACATTAATTGAGAATGAGAGAAGATATGCTGGTATTCAAAAAGAAGAATGGTGCGGGGAAAACAATTCATCTTCAGTAGTGCGTAATGGTATTTATCTGGCAGTAATAAAAGCTCAATGCCAGGATCAAACTTATGAAGGAGTGATTAAAATTGCTGTTGTAAAATAATCAATAAAAAAATTATGAAAAATTTAATATTATTAATATTTTTAATATTGTTACCTTTTAAAGAAATTATAGCTGATGATGGTGGTATAGAAGATATTTTTGATTATGGTGCTGGGGCAAGAGCAATGGGACTGGGAAACAGTTATGTTTCCATAGCAGATGATTCATCTGCAATTTTCTGGAACCCTGGTGCAATGGGAATGCTGGAATATAATGAAATAATGTTCCTTCATTCATTTTTATTTGAAGGAACTATATATGATTATGTTTCCTTTTGTTATCCTACAATTGATGTTGGGACATTTGGCGGAGGTTTTATACGAATTGGCACAGGAGACATAATTTTTCGTGATTCTCATAATCTTGTAACATCAGAAGATGTAAGTTTTGAGCAAATGCAGTTTTTAATTGGATATGGAATTAAATTAAATCTGCCATTTAGTTTTGGAACAGCCATTAAAATAAATACATTTAAAGTTGGTTCATTCAGTGGTGCTAATATTTCTTTTGATATAGGTATATTAATGCCATTATATGGATATAACTGGGAAAAAATATTTAAAAATTACTATCTGGAGAATTTAAAGTTAGGAATTAATGTAAAAAATTTTGTTTCAACACCAATCAAAGTTCAAACAGAAGCAGAATCTGATCAGTTGAATATAAAAATAGGTCTTTCATATTTTTATTATTTTGATAAACAATTAAATCATAAAATATTGCCTACATTTGATGTAAATCTTTATAAGGATAAAGATATTAAGATTAATACAGGTATTGAATATAATTTATATAAAATGATATTTATACGAGGAGGATATGATCAAAATATCGGGCTTGTAATGGGCTGTGGAATTCAATATTGGGATTTCCGGCTGGATTATTCCCTGGCTTTTCAGGAAATCAACCTTACACATAGATTTTCTCTTTTATGGAGGTTTGGTGAAAGTGTAGAACAGCAGAGAGCTTCGGAAAAAGAAAGATATAGACAGGAAATTGAAGAAAGAGTAAAAATCACTGTAGAGAAACAAACCCGGGAATATAAAGAGAAGCTAACAAATCTGGAAGCAAAATATAAAGGTGGTATTCAAAGAGCAATAGATGAATTAACAGTGAAATATGAGAAAGAAAAAGAAAAATTAATTAAAGAAATGACATTTTCATCAGAAGAAATAAAACAAAAATTAATACAGGATTTAGAGAAAAAATATGAAGATGAAAGAATAAAGACATTAACTGTACTAAGTAATAGATTTGAAACTGAAAGAAAAAAAATGGCTGAAGAGCTTGATAATAAATTAAAAGAAGAAAAAGCAAAACTTAAGAAGCAGCTTACTGCTGATGACCAATTTAAAAGGCAGCATTATACAAAAGGTATAGAGTTATATGAAAAAGGAGATTATGATGGGGCTATTACAGAATTTAATTCTGTTTTAAGGTTTGACCCAGATTATATTGAAGCAACAGAATATTTAAAAAAAGCAAAAGGTGCAAAGAAAAAGCCTTCAACTTATCCAAAGAAGACCATGGACTTGTATTATAAAGGTATTGATTTTTATGTTGCTGGTGAATATAAAAAAGCTGTTATTGAATGGAAAAAAATATTAAGAATTGATCCTTATAATAAATTAGCTTTGCGAAATATCAGGGATGCAGAAAGAAAAATAAAAGAATTGGAAAATATAAGGAAATCAAGGAAAAGAACTAAATGAAAATAGATGCTGTACGGGAAATAAAATTAGAAGCAACACCTAAGAATTTATCTACTCTTCGAAATTTTGTTACAAAAAATGGGGCTAAAATGGAGCTTAATGCTCGCCAACTTAATCATTTAAAACTTTGTATTGATGAAGCAGGTTCTAATATTATCAGGCATGCTTATGTGGATTCAAAAGTTAAAAAGAAAGAAATATTAGTTAGTATGTTAAATGCATCTGAATTTATTGAAACAAAAATAATTGATTGGGGAAGGGATTTTAGTGTTGATGTTGATACTCTTACTTCACCGGATTTACACAGATATGTAGAGATAAAGAAAAAAGGTGGGTTAGGCCTTTTTATGATTAAAAAATTTATGGATGAAGTTGATTATAAAAGGGAAGAAAATAAAAATGTTCTTATTATGCGTCAGTTTGTTGAAAGACCTGAAAGTGCATGGAATTTATTTAAAAAGAATTTAACATGGGAACAGGTTTCATTAAAGTTAAAATTTTCCTTGATTTCTGCTGTTTCAATTTCTGTTTTGCTTTTTTCCATATTTTTTATTTCTATTGCTTATCAAAGAAGTTCTTTAGAAAAACAGTATTTTTCTAATGCTAAAAAAAATATTAAAAAATTAGCTGCCAATGCTGTTCCTTATTTACTGGATTATAATGACCTGAAACTAACTTTACTAATTAAAGAACTTAAAGAAAAAGATATTTCTATTAAATATGCAGGATTAATTGATTCTGAAAATTATATTATTGCTCATACTGATGTAAGGTTAATTTATAAAAAATATAAACAGTTGAAAATTACAGATAAAAAAGTCACGCCAGGTATAACTACAGGAAAAATTAAAGACAATAAAAAATTAAGATATTTTAATTCACCAATAATGTATAAAAATTTAAAGATAGGAGAAGTATTTATTGTATTATCTGAAATTATGTTGCAGAAAGAAATAAGTACCTTTCAATCAAAATTAAGATTAAGTTTTATTACTATCTTTCTCTGGATTTTAGGTGTAATTGGTACTTATTTTTTAGGTACAATTTTTATTCATCCTTTAAAACAATTAGCAGATGAGATTAAACGTGTGAGTAAAGAAGGTATGGGGGGAAGATTATATTTTAAAGGCAAAGGTGAATTTGCTGATGTTGCTAAGGCTTTTAACAGAATGATGGGGGATTTAAGACATGCAGAAGTGGAGTTAACAGATACTACAAGATTAAAAAAGGAGATGCAGCTTGCTAAGAGTATTCAGCATACATTGTTACCAAAAGAAATCCCCCGGATAGAGGGATATGATATTGGAGCTAAATATGAGGCAGCAATGGAAGTTGGGGGAGATTATTATGATTTTTTTAATGTAGATGATAACTCCATTGGTATTGCTGTAGGGGATGTATCTGGAAAAGGTATAGCTGGAGCATTAATTATGACCATGACAAGAACTGCTTTACGACTGGAAGCAAGGGGGAATAAAAATGCCTCACATGTTCTGGCAAATTTAAATTCTACGCTTGAAGGTGAATTTAAAAAAGGAATGTATATTACAATGTTTTATGTTGTTCTTGATGCAAAAAAAAGAATTATAAATTATTCTTCAGCCGGTCATAATCCTATGATTTTATATAGAGGAGATACAGAACAGCTTTATAATTTTAACCCAAAAGGATTTGCTGTAGGATTGGACCTTGGCAGCCCTCAGATTTTTAGAAATGCCATTAAAAATGAATCCATTAAATTAAAAAAGGGTGACCTGTTGTTTATATATACAGACGGGATTACTGAAGCTATGAATTCTAACAGGGAAGAGTTTGGGGAATATAGACTATTGGATATGATTAAACAATATCATCATTTGCCAGCACAGGAGATGTCTGATAAAGTGCTGGAAGTGATAAATGAATTTACAGCAGGTTATCCACAGAGTGATGATATTACTTATGTTGTTGTTAAAGAAAAAGCAAATGTCTCAGAAATTGAATACAATAAACGGGTGAAATTATTTGAACTGATTGAAAATGAGAATATGAGAATAAAAAAAGCTTGTAAAGAGGTTGGAAAGACACCAGCACAATATTATAGATTAAAAGCAATAAAAGATAAACATGGTATAGAAGCTCTGCAAGAAGACATTGAGGAAGGGAAAAGAGATATAGAACGTCTTGATATTGAAGGTGGTACAAAATTATTACGTTTAATAGCAAGTCATCCTGAGTACAGTATTTCCAGCCTTCGAAAAGAACTTGATACAGAAAAATATGGAAATTATAAAGTAGATACTAAAATGATTTCTAAAGAATTAAAGCGATTGAATCTTGCAACAATAGATAGAAGAATTCGTTTTGCTAAACGTGAAAAAATACTTGCTGCAAAAGGTAAAAAATCAGTTTTTTTAAGGAGTGGTGTTACATCTAAACCTTCAATTACTCATAAGGATGAACAGAAAGTAACACCTTATCGGGATTATATAGGAGATGATAAAGCAGGTTTAAAATCAACAAAAATTAAAAAGGATATTCAGCCGCAGGTTTATAAAAAAGAAACCCATATTAAAGAGGATAAAGATTTAACTGATAAATTAGAAAAACCAGTTGAAACAGTAAAAATTCAAAAAGAACCGGGACCAGTAGTAGAAGAAAAGGGCTTTGTTAAAACAGAAAAGCCTGAAACAGAAAAAGAGAAAATTGTTGACTTTAAAATAGAAGAAATAAAAAAGAAAGAAGAAATTAAAATTAAAGATATATTCATAACTAAAAAAGAAGAAAAAAAGGTGATTAAAAAAGAAAAAAGATCACCAGAAAAAGTAAAGAAAATTAAAACAGATAAATTCAAGGAAAAACTAAAAGAAGAAATCATTTTTCCTGAACAGAAAAAAATAAAAGAGAGTATAAAGTCTCCAGGAGAGAAAGAGGTTCTCCCTAATGTAGATGAATTACTATCATCTGTAAAAATGGAAGATGATAAAGACTTCAAAGAGAATAATGATAATAAAATTTTAAAAAAAATTGAAAGTAAAAATGAAGATATTATATTTAAGCAAAATATTGTTAAAGAAAAAAAATCAGGCATAAATATGCCTGATGATAAAGTAAAGGTGCCAGAAATTTTTAATAAAAAAGCTGAGAAAAAATTGAGCAATGAATTGAGTAATGATGAAAAAGAGCAAGTCCTTAATGGGATTCCTTCGACTGATTATGATATGGATGAGGAGGAAAATCAGGAAGAATTAGAAAAAGTGTATCAGGAGTTAGTTGTAAATATTAATAAGAATAATAAATAATTTCAATAAATAAAATACACAAGTATGTTGTAAAGGAGGATTAGAAATGCCAGATTTAAAAGTAGATTTTTTGGAAATGCTCAATGTTCCTAGTGGTATAATTATTCAACCTCAGGGCTTTATTGATACGACTACTGCACCAGAAATTGAAAAATTTATTGAAAATGCCCTTAATCAAAAAAAATATAAAATTGCTGTAGATCTGAAAGATGTTGATTTTATCAGTAGTGCCGGCTGGGGTGTTTTTGTAAGTGAAATTAGAGATATTAGAGAAAATAATGGTGATCTTACTCTTGTTAATATGGTACCGGATGTTTATGATGTATATGAGCTAATGGAATTTTCTTCAATTTTAAAATCTTTTGATTCTATTGAAGAAGCAATTAACTATTTTCAAAATATGTGATTATTTTGTTATTAAATTATAATTTATTAAAAAGAGGGATATTATGGAAATAAAAGAAATTTTTTCCCAATTAAATAATGAATTAAAAAAAGAAGTTCCAGAAAAAAGTCTGCTTGTATCTAATTTTAATTTATTAATAAAGATTTATAATAATATGAGTAGTTCTTTAAAAGAAAAAGAAGGAGAAGGAAAAGAGAAAGATATTGATGAATTAAAAAATGAAATCAAGCAGAGTGAAAAAAAATATAAAAAAAAGGTTATTGATCTAAATACTGTATTTGAGATTGCTAAAGAATTAAGTTCTTCTTTAAATATAGATGATTTAATGAAAATAATAATATTGACCAGTATGGGTCATATGCTTTCTGAAACAGGTGTAGTCTTTATTTTTGATGAAGAGTTACAAAAGTATATATTCCGGAATACTAAAGGGATAAAAGAAGATTTTAAGGATATCGAATTCAGTGTTGATGAAGAATTGATTAAATATATCAATGAAAAATCAAAACCAATAGGATTAAAGGAAATATTATCAGAAAGTTTTTATTCTGAGTATAAAGAAAAATTAAAACGATTAAATTGTGAATTAATAGTTCCTATAAAAATTAAAAATAAATTTAATGGGATACTTTTTTTAGGTCCAAAGGCAGGTGGAATGCCTTTCACAGAATCAAATCTTGAATTCATGATTGCCCTGGGTAATTTTGCTGCTATTGCTATTGAGAATGCACGGTTATATGAAGATATTGATAAAAAAATGAAGGATTTATCAGTTCTTTATGATATAAGTAAAGAAATAAATAAAAGTGTTGATTTGGATGTAGCAGTTAATTTAATGTTAGAAACAATCACAACCGGGTTTGGCTCAAAAAAATGTTCAATTATCCTTTATGATGAGTTGAAGAATATGTATCGTATTATAAAAAACTTTAATATTTCTGAAGACCAGTCTAAATCATATTTAGATTTGATGCTTCAAAATAAAGTTAAAAATCCATTGGATAGTCAGGAGCTGGATATAATATTTGATAATACTGTATTTTCTAATGGAGATGTGTATTTTTCTGTTCCTTTAATTGCAGGAAATAAAAAAGTAGGTCTTTTAAATATTTATCAGTTTTCAGAAGAAATAGTTGTTAATGAAGATATAAAAAAGATTTTTTCAATTATCGCTTCACAGATGGCACCTCCTCTTATTCTTACCCAATATCTCTCCAAACGTGATACATATAGAGAAAACCCATTTGATTACATATATAATATGCTTTCAAATATTATTGAAAAATCAAAAGAAACAGGAACAGGATTTGTTGTTATACGCATAAAATTTTTTGCAGAAGATATAACTTTTATTAAGATGAAAGATTTTATTGAAAAGATTAAAAATATTTTACAGGAAACTGATATTTTAATTCATTCAAATTTTGATGAGTTAGTAATAATTTTTCCTGCCTCACAGCAGGATGAAGTAAAAAGCCTGATGGACAATTTTGTACCATCTCTTACAGGTATTAATATGAAATATATTATTAAATCCTATCCGCAAGACGGGGATGATATAATAACCCTGCTTAAAAAATTATTTAAACCTATAGAGAATTTTTAAAAATGATTAAGATTGAAAAAAATAAATTAAAAGAAGGAATGGTGCTTGCTGAAAATATTACAGGAAAGAATAATGTAAGTATAAAAGCAGGGACAACTCTTTCAGAAAGATATATTAACATTTTAAGAAATGGTATACTTTTTTCATTAACACATATTCCAGTTACTGAAGAAAGCTATAATACTGTATTATTAAAATCTACTGATGGTTTAAAAACAGATGTAGAAGCTATTGAGAAAGCAATATCACCAAGTCTTCTGGAAAAATTAGGAATTAAAGAAGTTGGTGAGGAAAATTATGTTTTAAAATCTGACCTTAAGGATGTTCCAGAAAATATAAATGTGCTTGGTAATTTACTGATTAGCGGAAATGTGGAAAACTGCTCTTTAATCCAGGTGTCAGGAGATTTAACTATAGTTGGAGACATTATAAATTCCAATATTATTACTAAAGGGAATATAACTATTCAAAGAGATATTAATAATAGTTATAAACACTTTAAAATAAATTCTTTTGGAAGATTAGTTGCTAACCATATTAAAAATGCTATAATTAATTCTTATTCAATTTATATTAAATCTTCAATTGCAAATTCTGAAATTACAGCAACCAACAGTGTTGAAGCTCCTTCTGCAATGCATATCCAGAATTCTACACTGCAGGCTGCTAATAATATACTTCTCGGTTCTGTAGAGCAGAAAACAACTCTTATTATTTTCAGTGAAAAACAGATGCAAATGGTAAAAAACATTTTAGAAATAGAGAAAAAACTTCAAAATTTTGAAAAAGAAATTGAACCATTAAAACAATCTATTAAGGTATTTCAGATTTTACGCAATAAAGTTAATGAGCTTCCGGATATAAAAAGAAAAGAACTAATTAATAATGTACGGATGTTTAAACAGCAGATGGAGAAAAGAAAAAGCCTAAAGGATCAATTTGTTACCCTTAAGGTTAAAACTGCTGAAATAAAAGAAAGCAGGGTAAACAACCCTATTATTATTGAGGAAGAAATTGAAAAAGGAACAAAAGTAATAATTGATAACAGTTCATTTGTTGTACAAATGAAAGAGAAAGGTGTTGTATTTTATAAAAAGGGAATTATCATTATGGGTAAAAAAAATAAGGAATGGGGCAGGATATTATAATATTTTTTAATGGGAACATCGGTTTATTATATAATAGAATTGTTGCATAATTCAATATTTTAAAAATTAATGTAGTGTAAGAGTCGATAGACTCCGTTTTAAAAGTCCTATGGATTATAATAGAAAAATAATGTATTTAATTAAGTGGGTAAAAAGTGAAAAGCCATTTTATCAGCTTGGAGAAATGGTTGCTGCTGGTCAGGGTAATAGATATATTCCCGCACCTCCAGAACTTTATTATAACCTTAATAGTGTTTTTCGCTATATAAAAAATAAATTATTTTCTTATGATTTAATAATGTTCACAATGGGTCTTGATAATATTGAACTTGAAAGTATGGATGATTTCATTGGTCATAATAGTTTTATTAAAGATTGCAAACATCTTTCCAAGCCAATTGGTAAAAAAAATGATGGATCTCCATATAAAGTTTTTATGGTAGATAGTGACTTTGAAAATTTGAAATCCATAAAAAAAATCATTATAGGCGAACATTTTGAGATAATGGGTGTTGCAAGAGATGCTGAAAAAGCTTTACAATTTTTTGAAAAAAATTATTATCATATAGATATTGTAATTATGGAGATAATTCTTCCATCCCAAAATGGTTATGATGTAATCCAGCAGATGAGAAGATTAAAAAATAGCCTTAAAATAATTATTGTAACTAAATCCAATAATTTACTTGATGTTCAGAAAGCTGTTGATTTAAAGATTCATGGTTATATTGTAAAACCAGTGGATAAACAAAAGTTGATTGCCAACATAAAAAAGGTTTTGAATTAATAAATCTGATAAAAATGAAGAAAATTAAATATTATAATTAAAATAAGGATTACTATGATGAAAAAAATCAACAAAAATAAACAGAAAAAAATAATATTCCCGGAATGGGATTCAAGATTATTAGAAGTTGTTTTAGCATTAATATCAGCATTAGAATTTCGTGAACCCTTTACCGCAGGCCATTCTCAACAGGTTACATTATATAGCTTAAAAATTGGAAAAAAGTTAGGACTCTCCTCAGATGAAATACATAATTTAAGATATGCTGGGTTACTTCATGATATTGGTAAAATAGGAGTTAATGAAAATATAATTAATAAGCCAGGGAAATTAATTAAAAAAGAATATGAAGAAGTAAAAAAGCATCCTGTTATTGCTAAAACAATTCTTAATCCTATTGCAGGATTGAAAAATATTATTCCGCTTATTTATTATCATCATGAAAGGTGGGATGGAAATGGCTATCCATCTGGTATTAAAGGGAAAAAAATACCACTTGGTTCGAGAATAATAGCAGTTGCCAATACATGGGATAATTTAATATCAGATAGAGTTTATAGAAAAAAGATGTCACAAAAAAAAGCAATACAAATATTATTAAATGAATGTAATAAACAATTAGATGGTAAAATTGTTGATTGCTTTGTTAAAATTTTAAAAGTATGAAGTTATTATCCTGGAATGTTAATGGTTTAAGAGCTGCTTATAAAAAAGGATTTATAGATTGGGTTTTAAAAGAACAACCTGATATTTTATGTATTCAGGAAACAAAAGCAAGCGTAAATCAGATTCCTGATGATTTAAAAAAAATAAAAAGTTATCAGTCTTATTTTGTATCTGCTGATAAAAAGGGATATAGTGGAGTAGGACTATTTACAAAAGAAAGTCCTGTTAAAATTCAGGAAGGCATAAAAAATATAAAGTTTGATTCTGAAGGAAGGATAATTATTGCTGAATTTCAAACATTTATGTTATTTAATGTTTATTTTCCTAATGGAAAAGCTTCAAAAGAGAGATTGAAATATAAACTGGATTTTTATAATTCTTTCCTGAAATATGTGAATAAATTAAAAAATGAAGGAAAAAAAATTGTTATATGCGGGGATGTCAATACAGCTCATAAAGAGATTGATCTATCCCGACCTAAAGAAAATGAAGCTGTATCCGGCTTTTTACCTAAAGAACGGGCTTGGATAGATAAATTTTTATCAAATGGATATTTAGATAGTTTTAGGCTCTTTTATTCTAATGGAGGACATTATTCCTGGTGGGACTACAAGACAAAAGCCAGAGAAAGGAATGTTGGCTGGAGAATTGATTATTTTTTTATCAGTAATAATCTTAAACAAAATATTGCATCTGCTTATATTCTTAAAGATGTTATGGGTTCTGACCATTGTCCAATTGGCATAAAACTGAAAAATTTATAAACATTTACATGTAAAAACTCCTTGCTATTTTAAAATTATTTATTAAATTACTTAAATTGATTTTAAAGGTGTTTATATAATGAATTTTCAGGTGTTAAACGAGAGTGTTCTTGTTCTAAATTCAACTTATGAAGCAATAAATCTTTGTAACGTGAAAAGAGCTTTGATACTTATTTTTAAAGGTGTAGCTATTACTTTAGAAAAAAATAGTAAAGTGATTCATTCACCAAGTATTTCAATTGAGGCGCCTTCTGTTATAAAATTATCAAGATATATAAATCTTACCAATAAAAAAGTTGAATTAACAAGAAAAAATGTTCTTATCCGTGATAAAAATACCTGTCAGTATTGTGGAATTCATTTCCCTGTTTCTGAGTTAACTATTGACCACATTATACCAAAATCTATTGGTGGTAAAACAAGATGGGATAATATTGTTGCCTGCTGTAAAAGTTGCAATAATAAGAAAGGGAAAAAAACACCATGGCAGGCTAATATGTCTTTAGTTAAAAAGCCTTCAGCACCAAGCTATATTTATTTTTTACATATTGTAAGACACATTGGCTGTAAAAATCAAACTTGGATGAAGTATTTATATGATTAACTGCATTTATAAACATAAACATTTATAAATCCCTTGACATAGGAAAATATGTTATTATATATATAAATCAAATTTTTTGAGGTGAAATACTTTGATAGAAATAAATGAAGTTACAAAACTATATGGTAATTTAAAAGCCGTAGATAATATTTCTTTCAGTGTTGCAAAAGGGGAAATAGTAGGATTCTTAGGACCCAATGGTGCTGGTAAAACAACTACTATGAGAGTTATCACGGGCTTTCTTTATCCTAACCATGGGACAGTGAAGATTGCTGGTTATGATATAAAGGAAAATCCTGTTGAAGCAAAAAGATATATTGGTTATTTGCCTGAAAATGTCCCTCTTTACAATGAGATGAATGTAAATGATTATTTAAGCTTTGTTGCTGATTTAAAAAATATTAATAAATCTGATAAAAAACAACATATTCATGAAATTATAAAAAAAGTAGGCCTAACAAAAGTCTCAAATATGATTATTGGAAAATTATCAAAAGGGTTTAAACAGCGTGTTGGAATAGCCCAGGCTTTAACTGGTGACCCGGCTATTTTAATTTTAGATGAGCCTACAATTGGTCTTGATCCTAATCAAATTATTGAAATAAGAAATCTTATTAAAGAATTAGGTAAAGAAAAAACAGTTATTCTTTCAAGCCATATTCTTCAGGAAGTAAGTGCTCTTTGTTCCAGAATTATCATTATTAATGAAGGTAAGCTTGTTGCTGTTGATACAAAAGAAAGCCTTATGGAAAAATTAGAAACAGGGCAGAGAATCAAAATAATTATTGATGATGATTTTGAAAAAGTAAAGAATAAAATAATGGAAATAAAAGGTGTTAAAGAAGTAAATCTTATAAAATCAGATAATTCTTTAAATGAAGTTATTGTGTCTGCTGAAAAAGATTATGATATTAGAAAAGAGCTTTCTAAAAAAGTTATTAATTCCGGATTTAATCTTTTTGAATTAAGTAAAATCACCATGTCGTTAGAAGATGTATTTATTAAATTAACAAAAGAAATATAAGTGAGAGGTTTATGATGTTAAATAATATATGGACTATTTCTAAAAAAGAAATGAAACTGTTTTTTGTATCATTTATTGCATATATTATCCTGTTTTTTTTCTTATTAGTTGGAGGTTATTATTTTTATATTTATATTTATGAAGTTCGTGATGCAGCCAGGGTAATGCCTTATTTTTTAAATTTTTTAGGGTTTCTTTCTTTTTTATTAACACCATTTATAACTATGAGGATTTTTTCTGAGGAAAAACGATCAGGAACAATTGAATTTTTATTAACTCAGCCCTTAAAAGAAAGTGAAATTGTTTTTGGAAAATTTTTTGGTACTTTGTTTTTTTATCTTACTTATGTAGCTTGTACATTTTACTATGTAATTATTTTAATGGCTTATGGCAGACCTGATTTTGGCCCTATAATAACGGGTTATCTTGGTTTTGTTTTATTAGAAGCAGCTTATATTTCAATTGGTTTATTAATCAGTGCCACTACTAAAAATCAGATTGTTTCAGGACTTGTGACTTTAATTGCTTTATTATTTTTTTGGATTATTGGCTGGATAAGTTCTTATTTCCCCGGATTTATTGGGAATGTTTTAGGATATTTATCTTTTTTAAAGCATTATGAAGATTTTACAAAAGGAATTATTGATACAAAGCATATTGTTTTTTATTTATCAATAATTGGACTGAATCTTTTTTTAACCATAAGATTATTAGAAAACAGAAAGGTTGTTGTTTGAGGTGATAATGTGAAAAGTAAAGAATGGTACTCTCTAAATAAATTAATATCTGTTTCATTATATAGTTGTTTTATTTTTTTATCTGTTGGAATTTTCTGGATATTAATTGCTGAGAAAAATTTAATAGGTATTATTTTAACATGTATTGGTATTCTATCAGGTGGATTTTATATTATATATAAGTTAAAAGAAATTTTAAATTATATAAAAAAAATAAATTGGCAGACATTAGGATTAAAATTTTATTATGTATTAATAGTTATTGCTGTTTTATTTTTAATAAATATTATTGCTAATAAAAGATTCTGGAGAAAAGATTTTACAGCCGGCAGGAGATATACACTTTCTGAACATACTATTAGCCTTTTAAAAGAGCTTGAGAAAAAAAAGAAAGATATAAAAATGGTCTTTTTTCGAAGTGAAATGCCGCTAACTGCTTCTGTGGATGATTTATTAAAGGAGTATAAAACAAGATGTTCTGTTATAAGCCTGGAATTTATTAATCCTGATAAGGAACCACATAGAGCAAAACAATATAATATCAGAAGTATAATAGTAAATCCATATCAACAGCAGCGTTTATACAGTACATTGATTATTTTATCAGAAGGGTTGAAAGAAAATATTGATGCTGTTAAAATGGATTTTAGAAATGTAGGAGGTAGGCCGCAGCCTTATCCTAAAGTCAAAGAAAATTTAGAAAGAGATATTTCAAGTTCTTTACTACGTCTTACTAAATCCAAAAAGAAAATTTATTTTATTTCTGGACATGGAGAAGTAGATCTATCTGATGAGGACAAATCAGGATGGATTGAGGCTAAGAAGGTAATTTCTGAAGAAAATTATACTATTGATAAAGTATATTTAGCTGCATTAGGTAAAGTTCCTAATGATTGTAATGTACTTGTTTTAGGTGCCCCTCAAAAAGATTATACTGATAAAGAATATGAAATTATTAATAATTATTTAAATAAAGGTGGACAGTTACTTGTACTTCTTGAACCATTTGTTAAAATCAATATAAATAAGTTTTTAAATAAATGGGGTATTAAGACTTCTAATAAATTTGTTATTGATACAGGAAGTTCTTACTGGTTCCAGCCTATTATTCCTCTTATAACAGAATATAATTTTCATAAAATTACAGAAGGTTTGAAATATGCAACATTTTTTCCTACACTTGCACCAGTTGAAATTATGGATAATAAACCAGAAGGTGTAAATATTCAAGAGATTGCTAAAACTACATCTGATTCCTGGATTGAAAGGGATTTAAATAGTAAAAAGATTAAATATAATGCAGGAATTGATAAAAAAGGTCCTATAACTGCCATAGCAGCTGTTACTAAAAAAATAGATAATGGAAAAGAAGCAAGAATAGTTGTAATTGGTGATTCAGATTTTGCAAGCAATAGCAGTATTAAATCTTATGGAAATATGGATTTATTGCTTAATACTTTAAACTGGCTGGCTGGCAAAGAAGAGTTAATAGGAATTCGCAGTAAACCAGTTGAAAATCGAGAGATCCAGTTAACAGCGGTTAAATTAAAGTTTGTATTTTATTCATGTATCATTATTTTTCCTTTATTAATTATTATTGCAGGAGTAGTTGTATGGCTGAAAAGAAGATAAAGAATAAAAAATTAATTTATCTTACATTATTTTTTATTATTTTACTTGTTTATTTTTTAATTTTTGAAAAAAAAATACAGGAAAAAGAATCTAAAAAAAATAATTTGTTTCAATATGTTATAGCTGATGTAAAAAAGTTTGAAATACAAAAACAAAGTAGGGTTATTATAGTGGAACGTGTTCTTAATGATTGGATTATTAGGAAACCCTATCAGTTACCTGCATCTAAAATAGATATTGATGCTTTTTTATCAGATGTTTGTAACTTACAAAAATTAGAGATAATCGGAAAAAATTTACCTGATTTAAACAATTTTGGATTGGAAAATCCTAAACTTGTTTTTAAGATCTGGTTGGGACAGGAACTGGTAATTTTTAATTTAGGTAATCAAAATCCAGATAAATCAGGATATTATGCTAAATTTAGTAATAGTCCTGATGTGTTTTTAATTGAACCTGTCTGTGAATCAACTATTGATAAAGAAATATTTTATTTTAGAGATAAAAGAATATTCACTTTAAATATAGAAGATATTAAATTATTTACTTTCAAAGATAATAATAGACAATATACACTTACCAAAGAAAATAATGAGTGGGCTATGAAAGAACCTATTCAATATTCAGGAGCTGGAGTAGAAATTGAGATAAAAAAAATATTAAATAATGTTATTGATATAAGTATAAAAAAGTTTTTTGATAATAAGCAGCATATTTCTATCAGTGATGCAGGCTTGTTATCTCCTGATAAAGTCATTAAATTAATTGACAATAAAAATCAATCCATTAGATTTAACATTGGAAAAGAAGTTTCAGGTGATTCAAATCAATATTATGCAAAATTAGGTAATAAGAATTTAATTTTTTCAGTAGATAAGAATATTATAGATGATTTAAATAAAGATTTAAAAAAGTTAGAAGACGAAAAAATAAAGAAGGATAAAGAAAAAAAAGACGAAAAGAAAAAAGAAAATGAGGAAAGGATGAAAAAAAGTAAAGAGGATATAAATGAAAAAAATAAAAAGAAATAAAATTAATATAATATTTTGCATAATTGTTTTAAATTTAATTATTTTAATAAGTTGTGCTGATTCATTAAAAAACAGACTAACAAAAAGGCTAAACAATTTTAAAAATGCTTTACCAGATGAGATTCGGATAAAATTTAATAATGGCAATTATAAAGAAGCAGGACAATTATTGGATGAAAAATTAACTGCTGTAAAGGGATATATAAACAGACTTGATGATAATGAAAAGAAAAAAAGATTTATTCGTGGTAATTATTCAGGATTAGAAAAAGATATAGAAAAAATGGCGGTTCCGAAAGGACTGTTGGGTTTTAATAAAAAATTTTATACAATTATTGATTATGAGTGTATTCCTGCATTTTCTGGAGAGCAGATTATTGATTATTTTAAAGTTTATTTTAAAGAAAAGCTTGAAAGTATGAATTAAAATAGGGGTTGTTTAAGAAGCCACAGAGCCACAGAGACACAGAGAATATTAAAAAAAAATTTCTAATATTTAATAAAAAATATCATACTGTAATTAAAAAATAAATAATTTTTTAGCTTTTTTTTAATTAGTTTTTACTCTGTGTCTCTGTGACTCTGTGGCTTTTTCGACAACGCCTATCTTATTAATTTAAACATCCATTTAAATAACTGGATGCTTTCAGAAATTCCTGTATATAAAAATATACTTTTTTTAGCTGTTTTTAAATCATTATTATTTTTTTCTTTTTCATTGAGATGGCTTTCATAATCTTCTAATATAGTATGTATTTTGTCCTGTATGGTCATACTTAAAAAATTAGTTAAATTAGATACCTCATGAATTGATTTATCATTTTTATCAAGTTTATCCAGGATAT
>CBDVEP010000052.1:0-18765 GCA_965373035.1 uncultured bacterium | reverse complement strand
GTAGATTTTTTTAATAAATTCAGACTGACCCCATCAATAATATCGTCTAAATTTTTATTTTTATCTCTTGTCATTTCCACCCCATTAATTTTAATTTTAGCATCTTGAGGCGTTTGTACAACATTTTTAAATTGCTTTCCATCTCCCATTTCAAAAATTTTTAAATTGTCAAATAAAAAGTTTCTGTCTGTTTTATTAATAAAAGATATGGAATTGATATTAACCGAATTATTAAGTTCCTTTTTTATAACTGTCCATTTATTTGTTGCACTTAAATTAATAGTTATTTTTTTATTATTATCATTATTATCAAAATTAATCTGTATATAAGCTTCCCCTTTTTTTGTATCTATTGGCTTTTTAAATTTATTTAAAATAATATCTGCCCCAAATATAGTCACATCCTTGATAGTGACTTCATCAATGCTCTTTTGTATTACCTGGTTGCCATTTACATGTTTTACAGGAAGAGGAATGGATTTATAGATTACTTCAATTGACCCGTTATTGATTTTTTTATTAATCATAATATCAGCTTTTTTTCCGGGACAAACAAAAAGGGCAGGGGTGTTATTATATCCATTATGAAATTGCAGTGAAGAAGGAGTTTTATCATTAAAATTAAAATCCAGTGCAACAGGCTTTTCTGTTCTAAATAAGCCCAGTTCATTAAATAATTTATTATCATCAGGAGAAGCTCCTTCGATCTTGATATAATTTTTTTCTCCTGTTTTTAAGGATTCTATGCTTAATATAATATTCTTGCTGTCAGTTTTAACTTTCTGGACTTTAATGATGTCTTTTCCTTCATCCTTTAAAACTTTTACTAATTTATTAATCTTTCCACCATTTTTAAATCCTTTTATTTCAACTTTTTCTTCACCAATCTGTATTATAAAAATAGCACCAGGTAGTACTTTATCATCTGATATTTTATCAGTCATTATCTTGTGTGCTTTTGCAAGTTGATTGATTTCTATATCATGTTCACACTTGTCAGCATTATCAATAACTGATGCATTTATATATTCTTCTTTATCTGTAATGAACTTTCTTTTTTTAAATACTTGTTGAAAACCATACAAGTTTTTTAAAGTTTCGTCGAATTTTTTAAGTTTTGTTTTTAATTCTCCCCAAGTTTTTTTCTCAACATGTTTAATTTCTTTTTCATATTGAAGCCGTTTAATAGGCATGCGTTCGACTTCAACAAGCTTTTGTATAATTCCCTGGGTATCAATATCTGAACTTAATCCCGAAAGTGTTACAGGCATAAAATAATACTCCTCCTTATATAATACCTCGGTATTTAAAAAAAATCAATAACTAAATTAATAATTATAAATTTTTTTTATATTATTATTATTATTGACTTTTTCCTGTTATTCCCCGGTAAAATTAAATGAAGGATTCATACTTATCGATAGTTCAGTTCTTAGTAACTTTGACCCTTGTTAAAATTTTATTCCCTTATCTTTTTTTATCAATTAAAACACCCAGGGACTGATGCAGCTTAGAAATAAAGTTTAATACTTCTTTAGCTGGAATTTCCCTGACAACTTTGTCAGTTTGAGTATCAATGATTTGAACTACAAATCTCTGAGCTCCTTCGTGAAAAGAAAATTTTAACCTTTTATTAAATATCTGTATGGTTTTATTCATTTTATCCATGGCGTCGTGAATTTCTTGGTTGTCCAGTTTATCATTAATTACTTCATTTGCAGATTTCATATCCTCTGATGTCTTTTCAACTGGTAATTTGTCAATATTTTGTGCATGTCCTATACTTGGATTAATAGTTTCAGGTCTTTTTAAAAATTCATCACTTATAATGTTTTGAATATTTGAAATAGGCATTTAAATCACCTCACTTATTAAAAAATATAAAATATTTCTCTATTTTAATTATCGGCACCAGATAAGGAGAGTATAAGTAATTTTTTTTTAAGATTCCCCGAATCACCAGTTTGTTCTGGCAATCCCAATAATATACTTATACTCCCCTTTAGGCACTATTAGCGAAGCAACATGAGAACCGATGCCGGTTTCATATTTGCCTGAGCTAACATCGCTGTGCTGGTTTGTATTAGGATCTGATTTTTAACATAATCTACCATCTCTTCTGCCATATTAACATCACGGATACGGCTTTCAGCAGCCTGCATATTTTCATATCCTGTTAGAACCCCTTTTACAGCTTCTTCAAACCTGACCTGATAAGCACCCAGATCAGCTCTTTGTTTACTGATCTTGTTAAGTGCACTATCTATCCTGGAGATAGCTGCATTAGATTTCTCAGGAGTGGATAATGAGATATTCTTGACATTCAGACCTACCTGGGTCATTGTGCCAATATATACTCTTACCCTCTGGTCCGCATTAGCTCCAATGTGAAACCACATGGAGGCTGTTGGGGTCCCTCCTGATTGGGGATTTACAAAGCCGCCGGTTAACATCTGCATTCCATTATATTGAGCTGATGTGGCAACCCTGTCAATTTCATCTAAAAGAGATGAAACTTCAACCTGGATTTGCATCCGGTCACCAGGGGTGTAGATACCATTGGATGATTGAATAGACAACTCTCTTAATCTGTGAAAAATATCCTGAGATTCCTGCAGATATCCTTCTGTGGTCTGAATAAAAGAAGTGGCATCTTCAATATTTCTGGCAGCCTGCCGCAAACCGCGTACTTGTGAACGAAGTTTTTCAGAAACTGCCAGTCCAGCTGGATCATCACCAGCTCTGTTGATACGCATTCCAGATGATAGTTTTTCAATATTCTTATCAACGGCAATGCCGTTGAATTTCAGCATCCTACTTGCAAAGATCGCACTAACGTTGTGATTAATGATCATAGGTTATCCCTCCCTTGATCTTAAATTTCAGCATCCCTGCTGAAAACCTATTTTTATTTTTTTTAAGGTTCCGGGGTCCCTTAAAATAAAAAAAGGTTTATTTTAATCCCATTTAAAAAAGGAACTCTTAACTATCAATTATCCAAGCAATGTTAAAATATGCTGGGTTTTCATATTAGCCTGTGCCAGCATGGCTATTGAGGATTGGGTTAAAATTTGATTTTTTACAAAGTCAACCATTTCTTCAGCCATATCAACATCCCGGATCCTTGACTCTGCTGCCTGCATATTTTCATAAGCATTCATCAAACCTTTTGCTGCATACTCCAGTCTATTTTGATAAGCTCCAAGATCAGCTCTTTGTTTGCTGATCTTATTAAGAGCAAAGTCAATAATAGCTATAGCGGAATTAGCTTTTTCAGGAGTAGATAGGGACATAATTGTAGCATTTGCATTTTTAACACCCAGTCCTTGTGCAGTCATAGTTCCGATATGGACTCTTTCTCTCTGGTCTGCATTAGGTCCAATATGAAACCACATACTGGCAAGAGGGGTTCCCCCTGCAGCAGGGTTAGCAAATGCACCTGTTAACATGTTGAGTGTGTTAAACTGAGCTGAGGAAGCAACACGGTCAACTTCATCAACTAAGGAAGAAACTTCTACCTGAATCTGCATCCTGTCTTCTTGAGTGTAGATTCCATTTGATGATTGAATAGCAAGCTCTCTTAGTCTTTGAAGAAGATCCTGGGATTCTTGAAGGTAGCCTTCAGTTGTCTGGATAAAAGAAACACCATCTTCAGCATTTCTAGTAGCCTGTCTTAAGCCTCTGATCTGGCTTCTTAATTTTTCACTGACAGCCAAACCTGAAGCATCGTCTCCAGCACGGTTGATTCTGTAACCTGATGACAGTTTTTCAAGGTTTTTACTGAGATCAAGGGTTACAAATTTTACCGTTCTCTGTGCATTAATAGCACTTAAATTGTGGTTGATAATCATTTTAGTAACCTCCATGTAAATTTTTAATTTAAGCATCCATGCTTAAATTTTGCGGTTTGCGGTTTGTTTCTCTCGTTCACCTCCTTTGTATAAAAAGTCCTATTTTGCCTTATAATATGTATCGTCAGATTACTTAAAAGACTTTAATTTTTTTTATATTATTTTTTGGAAGGAATTTGGAGAAATGGTATATTATGAATATTTTATATGTAAAATAAAAAAAAGGGAAGTAGTTCAGTAGTAACTCAGTAGTAATTCACCAGTTATTCTTTTTCAAGTATGTGTAAATATTCTTCTGTTTTATCGGTAATATAATTTCTATTTTCATCTTTATCAGCTTTAAACCTTTGATAATTTGTGGATAATAAATCATATTGCCCATAGTTACTCATAATTTTTTTAACTTCATTCTTAAAAATTCTGCCGACAATTCCAGTTCCTGCAAAAATATCGCAAAATACTTTATCGGATAAATTTTTTCCAACCACCAAACTAATCGTATTTTTAATAAAATTTGAAAGTGTGTGTTTAGATCCTATGTAATTCATACTTAATAGTTTACCTCTATAAATGTAATAATTTTATTCTCACAATCAATTGTACCTTTTGTAAAGTTTTCATTATCATATTTTTTGCCGTAGTTTTCAAATAAAGTTTCATACCATTGTTTCATTTAATTTATCCCTTTCTTTAATTGTAGCCATTTTGTACAATGTTTAAGTATAAAAGCTGTTTTAATGACTTTTATACGATGTTAGCCTCTGGCCTTTTTTACATTCTTTTATAAATCCAATTTGGTAATATTTTCAAAATTATTGAAATTAATATCCAACGTTTTGTTACATATCCAATGTCTTTTTTTCTTTTTATCAAGTTAAAAATTTGTCTGGCAGCTTTCCCCTTTGTTGCGACCCAAAATTGACCCTCACCTTTTGCCATAGCTGTATCTACAAATCCGGGTCTAATGTCTGTTACAAAAATGGGTTTTCCTGTTTTTTTAGCTTTTTGTCTTAATCCTTCTAAATAGTTTATTTGATAGGATTTTGAGGCATTATAAGATGGAGCAATTCTGCTTCCCCTAATTCCAGCAATTGAACTAATTACAACTAAATGACCGTTACCTTGCTTATTAAAAAAATTGAATGCCCAGTCAACAATTTCAGTAAATGCAAGAACATTCAGGGCAATTGTTTTTCGTTCAATCTCATAATTCAAATTTTCATTTAAATCTCCTGTGCCTGAACTCATTACTAAAAGGTCAAGACCCCCTAAATCATTAACCAATTCGTTTAATTTTTCAGGATTGCTTTCAGTTGTACAATCGAAAGACTTTATTATATAATTTTCAGGTTTCTTTTTTTTAATTTTTTCAAGGTTGTTTTTTCTCCTTCCTGTTATTCCAACTAAATAATTTTGATCAGTAAAAATCTTTGCAAGTTCTTTTCCAATACCTGAAGTAGCTCCAATTATAATTGCTTTTTTCATTTTATCTTGTTTGTGGCTAACGGGCGGTCTGGTTAAATGCCGGCGGGCATTTTGCCTCGTCAACTTATCAAATCGTTATGTTGTTTATTTATTGTGTTTACTTTTATAATTGATCTTCCAGCCTGCTTGCATTTAGCTTTTGTTATGCGTTCGCCTTTTTTTAGTCCTTGTAAATGTCATATTTTTCAAACTGTATTACTCCAAAGTCTTTAACTGTTTTAACTTTTGTTTCAACCTTTTCTGGCTGGCTGGTGTGAAAGCTATCTCCACCATCTTTATGCAGGAACCATTTTTTTTTAGTCTTAGAATATTTAAAAGTCACAATTTTAGTCCATCGCCATGCACTGCCTCCATAATGTTCAATAGAAAAATAGCCGTTTTTAATTGTTATTCCCATAAAAGGGTCGCCCATCATTCCGCCGCAATCAACACAATATACAACATTATTATTCTTTGCAGTTAGTTTATATGATTGGTCTGATTGTCCTATTAAAATATATAAAGGTCTTTTTTCCGGGTGTTCAGCCACGTCTGAAGTTTTTTTTTCATTATCTTTTTTCAGTACTAAAATGATGTCGTCAATGCCATCAAGGTTTAAGTCTCCTTTTGTAATATTTAATGCTGAATAATTTTTGGGAATAAATTGAGTAATGCTTTTAGGTGAATCGTTTAAATTGTCAAAGTCTATTTGATTATCAGGCTCTTCATTTTTCTGAGCCTTATCTGTTATAACAGTTTTATTTGAATCAATATACTTTTTTTCATGCTTCTCAGTGTATTGATTGCAAGAATTAAAAATAATTAAAAATCCAAATATTAAAATTGTAAATGTGTTTTTTATATTTTTGCACCTCTAATATTTATAACCATTCGCTTAGAATCTATGTAATATTTTAGATTTTCTAAAATTGTAGTGTAGGAGTTAAGACTTTAGTCTTTTATAAGTCTTTTATAAAATTCTAAAGAATTAATTCCTTCATCATGAGTAATAAATTGCACCATAATTTATATTATATTATTCTTTTTTAGAAAATCTAAAATATTACAATAAAATATAATTATTTTTTATTCATTGTCAATAAAAAAAATAAAAGTAAAAAAATAAAGTATGTGAATACAAATACAATATGTCCCCTTTTTTTCTGTCGGTATTAAGCATGCAGTTTAAAAAAAGCTATTCAGAAAATCAGCCTTAAAAAAAGAAAAAGTACTGGTAATGGATTAGTAATTGTTTTTATTGTTATGTTTGATTATAAATTTTTCAATATCACTTATAAATGCAGTAAAGAAAATTAACCATGGTAGTCCAACTGCAACAATTTTTTATTACGCTCTGTTATGTATAGTTCCCACACTTCTTAAATTCTCAGTTTTATTTTATTTTCAGTATATTGATGAATTAGTGCTCCAATCAATGTTTGGTAAGAGATTCCAGTTTCAATTGCTTTTGTTTTTAATTTTTTAATATCTTTTTCTGACAATCTTATACTAATATGCTTTAATTTTGAAATTGTGTTTTTTGCAACTTCTTTTGCTTCTTTTATATCTTTTTTTAATGATTTTGATTGAATTAAATTTCCTTTTTCATATTTATCTAAAATTTCTAATTCTTCTTTGTTTAATTTTTTATTCATTATTACCTCCCAAATATTTTTTTGTTGCCTTCCGACTTGGTATAATTGTTTTTAAAAATATTTCATTATCATTTTTTACAAATGGCACCAAATATATATAATTATCAATTTGAACTGCATATATTTTTTGATTTGGATATTGTTGTTGTTTAGGATGATCATATACATCAACAATATTCCCTTCATTAATTGCCATCACAATTTTTTCAAAGTTTACATTTCTTTCTGAAATTAATTGATCATTTTTGTCAGGATTCCAATTAAAGATTTTCATATAATATAACTTATTACATTGTATATACAAAGTCAAGGTAAATTAATGCTTTTTTTATCGTGGGAATTAGACATAACGTTTCTGCATATCTGAAGTTTTTTTGTGGAGCGATAGAGGAACAAAAAATTTGGGTGAAAAAATTTTGCATTCCTTTTTTTATAACCATGTGTTTTTGCTTTTTTTATTAATTATTATATCTTCAAAATGTGTTTCATCATTTCCTGTCAAAAAAAATATTCTTATGACTGTATTTCAATGGTATTCCCATGATAATATTATATTCTTTTTCAAAGATATTCATGTCTTTTACTGTATAACCAATGGTGTACATTATACGGTTATCAGCCTTCAGTAGAGAAGCAGAGGAAACTGCTGATCCCAGTGCAATTCCCAGATCAACAAGATTAAAGATGCATAGTCCATTGTGCTGCTGATTGTCTTTGCAATCTTTATAATGACACCATCCACAGTCTAATCCTACTATTGATTTCTTGACTCCTATTAAAATAACTGCATCAGCCTGCTGGACATTTTTTGAATCTCTCTGGAAAGCATTCTTTTCATTTTTTAGCATTTCTTTTGCTATTTTGTTTTTATCTTCATCAGTTACAACCAGTGTTTTTAAGGCATTCAGCCCTCTTGATTTAGGTGCTGTCTTAATAGCCCCTGTAATCAGGGCAACTGCATTTTTTATACATTCTTTCTCTAATTTATTTTCATTGTATATCATACATTACCTCTTTTAAGATAAGCCTTGCTACGCAAGGCAAAGGATTTAAGGGGTCAGTAAAATTTTACTTAATCCTTCTATACTTTACCCTCACTTGAATCCTCGAATCCTTGAGTCCTTGAATCCTTGAATTTTTAATTTTTAATTTTTTTTATCGTAATTTTAATTTTTTTAGTCTTAATCCTTTATACTGTTTTATAATTGATTTTTCTTTTTTTTCTTCTCTTTGTTTATTAAGCAGTTCATCAATTTTTGTTTCATCAAGTTCATATTTTTTATATCCTTCTTTACATTCAAAGCAGGTTTCTGTTGGGCATGTTCCTTTAAGAAAATATTCATCTGCAATATCTTTACAATAAGGGGAAGGTAATTTGCCTGAATCCATGCAGGTAGAAATTCTTTCCAGACCTTCAGTCTCTTCTAATTCAGGGTTATATGTATTTTTTAAAGCTGTTTTTACAAAGTTCATCCAGACAGGAGCAGCTACATGACCTCCATCCTGACCTGACCCAAGAGAAATAGAAGGGTCATCAAAGCCAATCCATACAGCAGCAGCAATTTTTGTGTTAAATCCTACAAACCATGTGTCTTTCCAGTTATCAGTAGTGCCGGTTTTTCCAGCTCCCTGCAAAAAATAATCTGTTACAATAGCCGCATTCCATGCTGTCCCGCCGGGCCTTAGGATACTTCTAAGCATCTGGGTAATTAAAAAATTAATCTGTGGAGTCAGTATTTGAGCTTTATACTTTCGGCGAATTTTTGTTTCATAATTTTTAATTATATTATTATTTCTATTTTTTATATATCTTATTGAGAAAGGTATTACATCTCTTCCTTTATTAGCAATAATAGCAAAGGCATTAGCCATCTGAAGCGGGGTTACACTGGCTGTCCCTAATGCCAGTGATAGATTATTTGGCAGATATTTCAACTGTTCTTTATAATCATAGATGTGAAGCATACGGGCAGCAAGTGCGTGAACCTTATCTATGCCAATTTCATCAGCTAATTTAACAGAAATAATATTAATTGATTTCCTTAAAGCTTTTCTAAGAGTAACCAGTCCATAATATTTTCCACTGTAATTATTCGGTATCCATTCATTTCCTTCTTTATCAATATAAAGAATAGGTTCATCAATAAATGTAGATGCCGGGGTATATAGTCCTGTGTCAAGCGCTGCAGTATATACAAATGGTTTAAAAGCAGAGCCTACCTGTCTTCTTGATTGAACAGAGCGGTTTAATTGATTTTCCGAAGAGAACCCCCTGCCGCCGACCATAGCAAGAATATATCCAGTAGATGGCTGAATAGCAATAAGTGCGCCTTCTACTTTTTTCCCTTTTAATTTTTTTGTGGTTTTAACCCTGTAATTATAAATTAATTTTTGTACATCATCCAGCCCGAATAGTAGTGAAACAACATCCAGCTCATTAACCATTTCTTTTTTAAAGGTATAATTAAATCTGTTTATTTCTTTTAAATGACTTAACTGATTTACTTTTTTAAAATCACAAACAATACCAAGTAGAGAGATAAGATCTGTAAAATTTTTATTAAAATGACTTTTTATTTTATTAATTGAGTTATAATAAAGTTCATTCTGTTTTTTTAATTTCGTCCATAAAGCTTCTTGAGCAGCTTCTTGGTAATCAATATTTAAAGTTGTATATATTTTTAAGCCTTCTTCATATATTGTAGATGTTCCAAATTCATCTTCAACTTTTTGCCTGATATATTCAGTAAAATAAGGGGCTTTATCTATTCTGGTTTTCCATAATGAAATATTAGGAGAGATGATTTTAGATTGATATTCAAACCAGAAATCATAGTAAGTTTCTTTTGCGTACTTTTTAGTTATTAAATTTTTAGCAATCATATTTTTAAAAACTTTCCAGTGCCTTTTCATGGAAATATCAGGATTTCGCAGTGGAGAGTATTTGTTAGGAGCCGCAGGCAGTCCGACTAAAAGGGTAGCTTCTGCAATAGTTAATTTTTTTGTGGGTTTGTCAAAATAAAGTTTTGAAGCAGATTCTATCCCATAAGCTCCATGCCCGAAATACATTTCATTAAAATAAAATTCCAGTATTTCTTCTTTTGTATATATTTTTTCAATTTGCAAAGCAAACCAGATTTCATGAAGTTTCCTGAAATACGTGCGTTTCCTTGAAGTAAAAAGTGTTTTAGAAAGCTGCTGTGTTAATGTGCTTCCTCCTTCTTTAATATATCCGGATAAAATATTAACAATAAAAGCTCTTATAATCCCCTGGAAATTAACACCTTTATGAGAGTAAAAACTTTGATCTTCCACTGATATTAAGGCATCTATGAAATATTGCGGTACATCTTTTATAGAAATAATTTTTCTTTGTTTTATAAAATATTCTGAAATTAATTTGCCATTAATATCATACAGCTTAGTTGGAATGGATGGTTGATAATCCTCAAGCTCTCTTATCCCTTTTAGATTTTTCAGGGAATAATACATAAATCCTAATGTTCCCCCCAGAATGACAGTATAAAGAAAAAGCATGACAAGAAAAATTTTTTCAATGTTTTTTAAGGATAGATAATTTTTTATCTTTTTCAGGTAGTATTTCATAGGATTAAAACTAATTTAATTAAAATAAAATGTCAAGTATATAAAATGACAGTATATAAAATGATAAAATTTTTAAAAAATTTTATGTTTAACCTTGACACTATTTAAAATGTTCTTATATTATCATTTACTATTTTGAGTTGATAGTAAATATAAATAAAAATTAAGTATAAAAACTAAGGAGGTTTAACTCATGTCAAAGTTAATAATTTATAGTGAGGATGCAAGAAAAAAAATATTAGGTGGAGTAGATCAGTTAGCTAATGCTGTTAAAGTAACTCTTGGTCCTAAAGGAAGAAATGTTGTTATTGATAAAAAGTTTGGTGCTCCTACCATAACTAATGATGGAGTAACAATTGCTAAAGAAATTGAGCTGGAAGAACCATTTGAAAATATGGGTGCTCAAATGATAAAAGAAGTTGCTACAAAAACTAATGATGTAGCTGGTGATGGAACAACTTCTGCAACTGTTTTAGCTCAAGCTATACTAAAGGAAGGTATGAAAAATGTTGTAGCTGGAGCTAATCCTATGGACTTAAAAAGAGGAATTGAAAAAGCTGTTGAAGTAGTTGTTAATAATATCCAAAAAAAATCAAAAGAAGTTAAACCTAAACTAGAAATTGCTCAGGTAGGTGCTATATCTGCTAATAATGATGAGACTATAGGTAATCTGATTGCTGAAGCAATGGAAAAAGTTGGAAGGGATGGCGTTATCACTGTTGAAGAAGGAAAAGAGATTGCAACTAAACTTGATGTAGTTGAAGGTATGCAGTTTGACAGAGGATATATTTCTCCTTATATGATAACTGATGCTGATTCCATGACAGCAGATCTTGAAGATCCTATTATTTTAATAACAGATAAAAAAATAAGTGTTATGAAGGATTTCCTTCCTTTACTTGAAAAAATTGCTCAGATGGGCAAGCCATTATTAATTATTGCTGAAGACGTAGAAGGAGAAGCTTTAGCAACATTAGTTGTTAATAAGCTGAGAGGTTCATTTGTTTCTGTTGCTATTAAAGCCCCTGGATTCGGGGACAGAAGAAAGGCTATGCTTGAGGATATTGCTGTTTTAACTAATGGTACTGTTATTTCAGAAGATATGGGTTTAAAACTGGAAAATATTAAGATTGAGATGATGGGAACAGCAAAAAAAATTAAAATCGATAAAGAAAATACTACTATTATTGAAGGTGCAGGTAATAAAAAAGATATTGAAGCAAGGATTAAGCAGATAAGAAAGCAGATTGATGACTCAGATTCAGATTATGATAAAGAAAAACTGCAGGAAAGACTGGCAAAACTATCAGGAGGAGTAGCAGTTATTAAAGTAGGTGCTGCTACTGAAGTTGAAATGAAAGAGAGGAAAGCCAGGGTAGAAGATGCACTTCATGCTACAAAATCTGCTGTAGAAGAAGGAATTGTTCCAGGCGGCGGTGTAACATTAGTAAGAGCTGTTGATGGAATTGATTCTTTAAAGTTAAATGGAGATCAGGTAACAGGTGCTAATATTATTATAAAAGCTCTGGATGCACCTGCAAAATTAATTGCAAGTAATGCAGGGTATGAAGGCTCTATAATTATAAATAAAATTAAAAATGAAAAAGACCCAATAGGGTTTGATGCGGCAACTGGTAAATGGGTAAATATGTTTGAGGCAGGTATTAGTGACCCGACTAAAGTTGTTCGAAGTGCAATTCAAAATGCTGCATCTATTGCAGGGCTTCTTATTACTACAGAGAGTCTTATAACTGATAAACCAGAAGAAGAGAAAGGTATGCCGGGTGGTGGAATGCCAGGCGGTGGAATGCCAGGCGGTATGGGTGGTATGCCAGGTATGATGTAATAAAATAGAATCTCCTATCTCTATCCCCTAATATAGAGAAACTTCGGGTGGTAAGGTCCCCCCATCTTATCACCCTTTACTTTTTTTATTATTCAATAACTCTTGGGACTTTAAAGAATCCCCTTTCTTTTTCCGGAGCCATTTGAAGTGCTTCATCATTGGTTAGTGATTCATCTGTTAATTTATCTTCACGCATGACATTTTTAACATCAAGAATATGAGCTGTTGGTTTTACATTATCTGTATTTAGTTCGTTTAATTTATTCATATATTCCAGTATTTTATCAAGCTCTCTGGTAAAGGCTTCCAGTTCTTTATCATTCATTTCTATTCTTGATAGGGCAGAAATATATTTAACATCTTCTTTTGTAATAGCCATAAATTATCCTTAAATTATATTATATTTTGTAAGGTATATGAAACTTTTTTAATGTCAAGAAGAAAAGTAAAAAGAAAGACTATTTTTCATTTTTTTTTGAATGTAAAGACTGTAGTGCCCGGACATTTATCAACACATTTAAAACACAGAATACATTGGGTTTTATCATATTTTGTAGGATCTTCTGTATTAATGGCATTTGTAGGGCAGATATCACTGCATTTCATACAGGAAGTACACTCAGGTACAATTCTTACATATTGTGCTGGTAATGAGCATATCCTGTGTATAAATCCTAATACACAAAAAAATTTACACCAGATTCGCTCTCCAAAAAAACTAAGTACAATAATAAATAATAAAATATAACTTGCAGGAGTATAAAAAGGAGGATTATATTTAAAGTAAAAAATTTGATCCAGGATAGGAGTAAAGGTTGATATAAAAAATTTGTGAATAATAGCAAGTGGATTAATAAAACTAATAATGTTGATATTAAATATTTTAAATATAAAAATAAGTAAAAGAGGGATTATAGGAATGAAAGTTAATAATTTATAATTTTTCTTTTTTTTCTTTTCCCTCAAAGATTTAAAGCTGCTGTCAAAAAAAGAGATTAAATTACCCATAGGACAAATAAAAGAACAGAATATTCTCCCAAAGAAAAGTTGAAAAATTAAAACAAGGATTAAGATGAATAAGAATATATTTATTTTTAATGAAAAAATATATACAAAGATATCCAGTGTAGTAAAAGAAATATATGTAAAGATTTTATTAATATAAGGCAGAAATAATGTAAGCAGAAAGAGGATAAAGAAAAAAATTTGAAGACATATTATTTTTTTACTCATAAATTATTTCCTAACTTAGGTTTTAGTGAATAATTAAAAAAAATTAATTAATTAACACATTACTACTTTATTACATTTTTCTTGTGCATTTTATTTTAAACCAGAATTTTCTTTTTTTAATTTTTATTCCCAGTGTTGATTTAATAATGCCGATTAAAAAACCTATTCCATAAATAGTATGAATAATAAAAAAGAGTACAGGTAGATAAATGATAAAAATAATGTTGTTTTGAAAAGATTTAATAATACCGGTGTAAAATATAATAATACAATAAATTAACCCCGGGATAAAAAAACGCGGATATGGAAATAAAAATAATGTTATAATATAACCTGAAAATCCTAAAGAAATAAGCGGGAATAATGTGAGGTTGGAAAAACTGACAACAACCTGCTCGCCCCGTCCTCTTCCATAAGTGAAAATTTGTTTTATAAAGCGAAATAATGTTTTTCTATGGCTTCTGAAAATAATAATATCAGGGTGATAGAAGATTTTTTTATTTGTTTTTTTAATTCGGTTAATTAGTTCGTTTTCTTCATTTGGATAAAGAATGGGGTTGAATCCTTTGTGTTTTAAAAATATATTTTTACGGATAGCCATATTGCATAAGATTAATTCCAGTTCCGAGCTTTCTCTTGGAAGACCTGCTTGCATATAACGGCTGCGTGACTTTGCACTTCCAATAAAACTTGCCAGGACTTGAGCAACTGATTTCTGGAATAAGGAATCAGTTGGTTTACCTAATGATGGGCCTCCAACAACACCAGTATTTTTTATATTAAAGAAATCATTAATCAGATTTAAATTATTTTTCCCCGGGATTGAATCATTATCAAGAAAGTAGAGTATATCACCTTTTGCTTTCTCTGCTGCTATATTTCTCTGTCTGGATGGCTGGTTGCCAAAAACCAGTATGATTTCTATTTTAGACGGGCTGTAATTAAAGTTTTTTATTGCTTTTAGTGTTTGTCTATATTCAGCCGCATCTGCAACAGGTATAATAATAGTAAATGAATGTTTTTTCATAAAAATTAATTTGACTAAACTTATATTATTTCATAATAATTTCAACTTTTTATGTCGTATCCCTACATCTACCCTAATAACTGCCTAATATGAAAATCAGTAATTGGTAAATTACACCCTCTTAAAATTTAAAATGTAGTGTAAGCTTTGTCCCTGGATAAGGGAGGTCGATACAGACTGTGATGAACGACAATTATTCTTACCGCCTAACGATAATTAAAATAAAATCTTGACTATTTAATTATTTAATTTATATTTTTAGAAATCAAATGAAATTTTTTCAGAAACAAAAATTTAAATGGATTGCTGGTTTAATCATCAGCCTTCTTGTTACTTTGGTCATTCTTTTATTTTATATCTTTGATCTTCTTCAGAGAGTAGAATACAATGCTTATGATTTAAGATTTCGATTAAGGGGAACCGTAGAATCTGAGGCCCCTGTGCGGATTATTGCTATAGATGACAAGAGTCTTCAAATTTTCGGTCGCTGGCCATGGAGAAGAGAGCTCCATGCTTACCTGATTAATATTCTTTTGAAATATAAAGTAAAAGCAGTTATGTTTGATATCCTTTTTATAGAACCTGACCGGAATTATCCTGAAGATGATATTAAATTAATGAAAATGACACGGAAAGCAAGGAATGTTTATTATCCTTTTTATTTTATGGATGAGGAAAATCCTTCTCTTCCGCCTAAACACTTTTTAAAATTTGGTAAGAGACTGGACAAAACAGAAGATTTTTTATCAGTAAATAAAGTTTTTCTCCCTCTTCCCGGACTTCTTGATAATCTTAAAGGGACAGGATATGCCAATGGCTCTCCTGATGAGGATGGCACAACCAGAAAAGCCCTTCTTTTAATACAATACAGTGAACGGATTTATCCGCTTATCTCTTTTCAAATGGCATGTGATTATTTTAATGCGGACTTTCATAATATTAAAGTAATTCCAGGAAAGTATATAGAATTAAAATCAGAACAGGATAAAGATAAAATCATCAGGATTCCTATTGATGAATCCTGTCAGATGGCTATTAATTATTTTGGAGGACTTGAGACTTTAAAAGGATATTCTTTTGCTGATATAGTTCATGCTTATAAACAGGTACAGAGAGGGGAGAAACCTGATATCTCCCTTGAGGATCTTAAAGATAAGGTTATTTTTGTCGGTCTTACAGCCGCGGGTACGGTTGATGATTTGAGCCCCACTCCCTTTACTTCTGCCTATCCCATGGTAGGGGCGCATGCTTCCATTTTTGAAAATCTTATCAGTAAAAATTTTTTAAGGGATGCTCCCATGTTCCTGGAAATTATACTCTTGATACTGTTGGGAAGCTTAATGGGTTTAGTTATTCCAAGGCTTAGGCCTGTAAATGGAATACTCTTTACTTTTTTTCTTCTGGTTATCTATTTAATATTTAATTTTTTCTTTTTTGTACAGATGGGTATAAATTTTAAAATTGTTTATCCCTTACTAGTTATAGTTCTCAGTGATTTGTTTGTTGTTATTTATAAATATGCAACCGAAGAAAAAGAAAAAAAATGGATAAAAAATGTTTTTTCTACATACATTACACCCTCTGTAGTTAACAAAATACTTAAAGAACCGGACTTACTTAAACTGGGAGGAGAACGGCGGGAAATGACTGTGTATTTCTCTGATATTGCCGGATTCACCACCATATCAGAAGCACTATCACCGGAAGCTCTGGTGTCATTAATAAATGAATATTTAAGTACCATGACCAATATTATTTTTAAATATGAGGGTACACTGGATAAATACGAAGGGGATGCGATTATGGCTTTCTGGAATGCTCCGACAGATCAGCCTGACCATGCTCTCAAGTGCTGCAAGGCAGCTTTAGAATGTTTTAAGGAGCTGGATAATCTTCACAAAAAGTGGAAAAAAGAAGGAAAACCACTTTTAAATATGAGAATTGGGATAAATACCGGAGCCATGATTGTTGGTAATATGGGTTCCAATGTAAGAATGGATTACACAGTAATGGGGGATTCTGTCAATCTGGGAGCCAGGCTTGAAGCAGCCAATAAAGTATATGGTACCAGGCTTATGATAAGTGAATTTACCAGGGAAAAAGTAAAGGACGAAATTGAATGCAGGGAACTGGATGCCCTTAAAGTTAAGGGAAAAACCATGCCAGTTTATGTATATGAAGTAATAGCACTGAAAGGGGAACTCCCCCAGAATAAAAAGAGAGTAGTAAAATTGTATAATCAGGGGCTGGAGTGTTATAAAAACCAGGATTGGAATAATAGTATAAAATTATTTCAAGAGGCTCTGTATATTATAGCTGATGATGGCCCTTCTAAAACCTATCTGCACAGGTGTCAGGAATACAAGAAAAATCCTCCACCTCCTGACTGGGATGGTGTCTGGGAATTGAAAACAAAATAAAAAAGTGACTGGTCTTTAGATTATGTAAATAAAGGGTTAAACATTCTATTTTTTGTTTTATAAAGTGTTAGAAAAAAGCAGCAGGTTGTTAGTTGCTGGTTCGAGTTTTGGAATAGGGATCTAACCTTAACTTATTTTTTATTGAAAAGGAAATTTATAATATTATAATAATACTATATGTATGATAAAGAAAAAAAATTAACCTTAAAATGGATTAAAGCATGGCAAAGAGCAGGAGTTGAACTAGAAAAACTTCATAATAAGAAGATTAAACATGCAAATACTTCTTTAAGCATTGAAGTTCTTGAAGATGTTTTTTCTTCCGCTATTAAAAAATCAAAATCCAGACCAATATCTGGTCTTGTAGAGCAGCAAAGGTTATTTAATAAATTAAGAATATGATTACACTTTTTAAAAAAGCTTTGGAAATACAAAATTTTTTTATTCATAATAAGTGGAAATTTTGTTTTATTGGTGGTATTGCGATTCAAAGATGGGGAGAGCCGCGACTGACAATTGATATCGATATTACATTAATTACAGGTTTTGGATCAGAGGAATCTTTTATAGATAATATTTTAAAACAATACAAAGGTAGAATTTCCAATGTGAAAGAGTTTGCATTAAAAAACAGGGTATTATTGTTAAGTTCTTCAAATAATATTGATATTGACATAGCGTTAGGCGGCTTGCAATTTGAGAAAAAAATGATTAATAAAGCTTCACTGTATAAATTCTTAACTGATGTTTCATTACTAACCTGCTCTGCTGAAGATTTAATCATATTAAAGGCTTTCGCTGATAGACCAAAAGACTGGATCGATATTGAAAGTATTATTATTAGGCAAATAAAAAATCTTAATAAAAAATATATAATAAGTCAGTTAGCACCTTTATGTGAACTTAAGGAATCTCCTCATATAATCAATCAATTAGAAAAAATAATATTTAAATATACCAAAAAGTAAAAAAGCACATGGTCTTTTAGGTTATGTAATGTTGATAGTTCGCGTTTTACTATAAGTACACTTTCGAAGGAATCATTGTCCAGCACGGCAATACCAGACGTAACAAGTACTCACACTCTTACTCAAGTTTCCTCGCAAACTGCCAATCTGGTCTACATCCCAGGCACAGCTGGGATTGATCGAAGTAGTAGTACTTGTCCAAAAGCGATGAATCCCCACATTCTGAAATGGATGCCCTATGGGTAAGGCTGGATTACCATTTTCATAATCTATCAATGACTGTAATTCCCTTACATTCGGCAGGCGCCAATCATTATAATCCCCTACACTGCAGTTCTTTGCATTTGTTACTGCTTTTGTCCAGTTAACTGGTCCATACAGATCAGCATTTGTTGTCCACATTAAGCCTGTTAACTTATCTGTTGCTGTGCCATTTCCATAGTCTGTAAATCTTGCCTGTCCATCCCAACTGCCATCTGCATTTGTGTATCCACCTGTGTACCCTTTCCGGTACATGCCATCATCATTTGTTATATATGAATTTGTCTGCCCTGTCCTCTGGGGTAAAAATTTTCCTTCCAATGTACCTGTATATTCTGTGCCGTATGCTCCATATTTTACACCAGATTTTACATTAGCCGGTAATACAGCATAATATTTCCCTGTATGCTTTTTCCCATCTTTATCCCAGTATT